>NZ_CDLCQJ010000044.1:0-23385 GCF_975850365.1 Candidatus Hodarchaeum mangrovi
GACTTTTTTGATGCAATAATTTGACAGTCTTCAACTAATGGCATACTGTGAGTATGATCAGAATGAAAATGTGTTATGGCAACATATCTTATCTTATTTATAAAAATACTCTCAGCCTGTTTTCGAATCTCAGCAGTTTCTACAATATTTCCCCCACACTCAATCATTAAACTTGTTTTTCCTAAATTTAAAACAGTAATATTTGCATGTCCAGGAAAATACAAAATGTTGTTAGCAAGTTGTTGGAGATAAGGAGTTTCTTTATTCATGATTGTCTCTCCTAATCCTCCTTTTCTAATAAAAAATTTCTTTTAAAACGAATTGATAATGGTAAAAAGAGTATTATTAAGAATAGACGGTTTATAAGATAAATTTTAATGATATTTTTACCATAAACTAGGTATATTTTAGAATAAATATTACTGATGCTTTCTAGAATATTCAATGAATTAAACTACCCATTGTTCACATGGAGACATCGCTTTAAAGAGAATATCCTTTTTTTCACAGAGTTTTCTAAGATTTGAAATATCTGTCCTCTTTTTATAAAATAAAATATCCCAATTATAGTGACATGGAATAACCATTTTTGGGTGGGCTAATTCGACAAAATCGACTCTATTTTGTGGTCCCATTGTCATTTGACCTCCAACAGGGATTATCAAGATATCAGGGTTTTTAAATGGAGGATCTAATTTCCATTCTGCTAAAAATATTGTATCTCCTAAATTTATAAGCAATTTTTTCTGAATACTGAAAATAAAACCAAGTGAAGAGCATTTTGGCGGGGAAATTGTAAAAAATTTTTTAAAAATGTGTATAGTTACTTTTCCATGAATTACTGAAAAAGTTCTGATGGTAAAATTGGTTTTCACATGGTTACAATTTTCTTCGTAATAGTGATTGTCTTATGGTTAGCTTCGAAACTTTTCGATCGTGAAGGTCTCCTAAGCTGATATACAATCAATAATGAAAAATTCCTCAATGAAATGGCCCAGAGAGTGAAAATTACGAGTTCAATGCTGAAATCTCAGTTTAATAGGGTAATTACTGATTATTAACTCGGTATTACGACGAAAGGTATTATTCGGACCACTATAAGTGATGTAACTATACATATAAAATTCTGCGAATAGATCTCGTATAAAAATGGAATCCCGATTAGATAGAATCCATAAATCGGAGAGTTCCCCAAGATATGATTTTAAAGTTGGCCAATCAATATTATTCATCCCTTTCCCATACAAATTCCCCTTTTTTGTTGAATCATAATAAGGAGGATCAAGATACCAAAATGGGTCTTGATCAGTTATAGCTGTAGCTTGTTGTTTAAAAACTTCAGAATAGTCCAAATTGGTTATATTTACTGATTTACGATTGAATATCCTATTAATTAACCTCAGTTTATCGGGCTTAGTAATATACCAATTAGAATGAGCTTTTTCAAAGCTATATCCTCCTCCAGCCCCATTTGGAGAACAATTCAAAATTATTAGACGTTTTATTGCTTGTTCTAATAAAGAAGTCGATACTTTCTTCTTCCATTGGTAATAATCTTCACGTTCAACAAAGGGGAGTACATTGATATATTCATTTAATTCCTTTAAAAGGTCGGAATCCTGAATACATTTGAGTAAAGCAAAAATTTCTTGATCTTTATCATTCAACCAAGCTTGTTCAACTTGAGGTGAAATCCTAATAAAGAAATTGGCCAATCCAGTGAAGGGTTCAATTAAAAAGGGGATTCTTGGTGGGACTAAACTGAATAAAGACCTATGTTTTTTTGTATTGTTTTTAGCACCTGGATAACTAGCAATAGTTAATTTTGAAGGGAGTCGCATATTGAAAGCCAATATAGGATAGATCTCCAATGCTTTTAAATTAATCATTACACATAAAAGACGTTTTTTGTTTCCAAAGTTAAAACTGCTGTATAGTTCTTTTTATAATGCTACCTGGTGTTCCTCGGGCCAAATCAACCCAGAAAATATTATAACCTGCCACAGTGTATTTCAGTTAAAAGAAAATTTTGCTCGTTTTTCATAATCAACTGTCAAATTAATATCTGAGAATCTGCGGATAAACGATTTAAAGGTATTTTTAATGTAGATTCGTTGGCTTTTTGAATAATAAATCAAATCCAATTTAATTATGGTTTGATTCTTCAAGCGAATACGAAATTCTTTCAACCAAGTGTGATTTTTTCCTTCAAGTAACCAGTAGCAATAAATTATTGTAATAGTAGAGATTTCAGACCATTTGATAATTCTGGATGTCATAATATGTGTCCAAGTAACTCCTGTCTCAGAGATAGTCATTTTTGACCGCAAAGGGCCTAATATAAATTTGAAAGCTAAGATTAAAAATATTGATCCCATAATAAAGGGTAAACTTACACCTAATAAATCATTCCTTGATGCCTCTCCAGTAATTTTATCTATTCCAATGATAAAAAGGAAAAAACTTATGATTAAAAGGAGAAAGCTTGGAAATTGAAACTGAAGAATGCGTGAAAAACTTGGACTAATCGTTAACGAATCCTGATTCTGTTCAACTTTTGATTTCCACACTTCTTAACCATCTTATTTAGTTAGTTAAATTATAATCTTTAACAACCCAAAAAATAATTTAATAAAAAAGAATGTTTGTACATAAAAATTTACTTCATTAAAGATGAATTTTGCTGTGATTTGTCTAAAAGGTTTTTCACTGATTTCTTGTAGTACCAATTCGCTGGTGCAGCTACTAAAGCCATTCTGAAAGTGTAAATTGCTTCTTCATAACTTTTTTTAAGAAATAAGACAGCACCTAAGTTAGCCCAACAAATTGCACTTGAGGGATCATATTTCAGCGCTTTTCTAAACGATTCTTCAGTTTTTTCAAATTTCTTTTCAGAAAAAAATATACATCCTAAAAAATACCAAGAAGGAGAGATACTTTCCTCATGTTGTACGGATGTTAAGAAGGCTTTCTTTGCCTCATTAAGCTTGTCTTGTTGAAATAGCACTAACCCAAGATGATACCAAGCAACAGCGTGATTTGGTAAGATTTTTACTACTTTGCGAAATGCCCCTTCTGCTTCAGATAAGTTTTCAGATTTTTTAAACAAAATACCCAAATTATACCAAATATCTGGATCATTCGGAGAACAGGTAAGAGCATGTTGGTACATTGGCATTGCACTCTCTGTATCTCCTTCCATGCTAAATAGATTTGCTAAATTGAACCATCCTTCCTTCATATTTGGTTGAATGTTAATTAATGTTTTAAATGCTTCTTTTGCCTGTTTAAAATCTCTTAAATGACTTAATAAAAGGCCCAAGTTGTTCCATGCAGAAACAAACTCTGGATCATGTATTAAACATCTTCTATAAGCATTTCTTGCCCCTATATATTTTTTTTGCTTTTCTAATACTTCTCCTAATAAATTCCAAGCATAAGAATTATATGGCCTGAGATGTAATGCAGCTTTAATGGTAAGCTCAGCATCTTCAAAACGATTTTCTTCAACAAGAATTTCGCCTAAATTTATCCAGATATCATCTAAGGAAGAATCTATCTTTAATGCTTTTTTAAAAGCAATTTTAGCCTCAGAAAGCTGGGCTTCATTTTTTAACATTGTTCCCAGATTTGTCCAAACATTAACATTTTTATCATCCAGTAGAAGAGCAAATTTGAAAGATTCCATTGGCCGTCCTATATTCATTAATAGATTTCTGAGTTTATGTAAAGCGTTATTATATTCAGGTTTGTGTTTCAAAGCTGTCGTATAAGCTTGTTCCGCTTCAGTGGTTCGTCCCATTTGTTCTAGAACTGATCCAAGATTAGTCCAAGTACGAGCAATATTAGGTTTCGATTCTAATGAAATGCGAAATGCTTCCTCAGCTTCTATCAAATGGTTATCTTTAGCAAAAATAACTCCTAAATTTGATAAAATCATTGGATGATTGGGATGATGAGATAAAGCAGACCAAAAAATTTTTTCAGCCTCTTTAATTCTTCCCTGTTTATACAAAATTTTCCCTAAATTGTTATAGGCATCTATATGACTTGATTGGATACTTATAACTTCTTGAAAAACTTTCTTGGCCTCAAGAATGCGACCTTGCTTATAAAAAGTGATACCTAGGTGAAATAATGAATCAACATGTGATTTGTCCAAATTCAGGGCATTAAGATAGGCTTTTTCGGCTTCTACCAATCGATTTTCTTTAAAATTACATATACCAATATAGTACCAAGATTCTAAATGTGAAGGATTAAATCGTAGGGATTGTTTGAAAGCTTTAAGCGCTTCGTTAAATTTACTTCGTCTATAAAGATATTTTCCTCTCTCAAACCAGCTTGGTCCATCAAAAGGGTCCGAGATTAAGGATCTCACAGTAACACTTCCTAAAAAGTCTGAAAAGCTTGAATGATGTAATTCTATTATTATTGAGTTAATATATGATCAGAGAGAAATGGAAATTCCCCATCAATCTTGAATCCAGATACTGTACTTCAAGGTCTAAAAGTTTAAATAGTTCTAGACTGTTTAATACCTTACTTTTTTAAAATATCAAGGTATGATTGAATCCCAATGTCTTGGAAAATAATTCTAGGAAAACCTGGAGACACTCATATCATTGGAAAACGATGGTTAAAAAAGAACATACCTAAATCTAAACGATTGCCGAAAGAAATGTATAAAAAATTATGTTCGGGTTATATTTATAATATTGGGTTACATTACTTACCCGAAGAACCTGAAAAATTGCAGGAGCTTTGGATTTGTTATGAAACAGGTAGAGTTTTCAAAAAGGAAGATATTATTGAGTATCTTCAAACACAAAGAAAAAAATTGAATCATTCTACTCAGTAATGTCCTGGTTTGAATAGATAATCAAATTGTTTTACAAACAGGATGTTTTTTCTTGATGTAATTTTTGATTATCAATGAGTTAAAAAGAAAATAGACACAGAACAGATTTAAGATAATACAAATAGACCCCTAGAACCCAGATAAATGAGGTATTTTAAAATGAAGAGTCGAAGAATAGATCTAGATAGATATGATAAAGGAGCTATTATAGTTTGGATTACTTTTATTGCGTTGGTGCTTGGAGGGATTGAGGCAGAAGCATTTGTTCATCTCGATTATGAGCAATTTAATTATCCATTTTATTGGATCATGTATGCTTTTCTAATCATTGGGTTACTCTCGATCATACCGTTTATCACCAGAGAAAAGTCTGATTGGTTGTTAATTATTGGAGGTGCGTTTTTAGCACAATTTTTCCAAGATATTGGTCATTGGTTTGTTAAATGGGTTTTCATGAAAACATGGAACTGGGGAGATCCCGTGTGGACACCTCTTTGGGATTTGTTAAATGTTGATTTTCCTATTCCCCTTTTCTGGATGATTGATTGGATAATTTTTGGAATCTTCTTCATAATATGGTGGGTATATGATAGAAAGATAATAAAAAACTTCAAATGATATTTTAATAAGTTATTTATCCTTATCTTTCGAAAATGGTTTAAATTTTTGTTGAAAACGATAGAATCGACCGACAGCATCAGTTCTCAGAGGTTTATCTCGAATTTCAAACCAAATTATAACCCCAAGGAAAATTGCTACTAAAAGACCCATGAGATTATCAAGAATAAAAAGATGATCCCAAGTAAGGTCTAAAATTGCTCCTTTTTGACCGTCATAGGAGGTAAAACCAAAATCCGCAATCAAGTGCGTTAACCAACCAATAGCGAATGCTCCAAAATAGTAAAATTTATCTAACATCACTTCAGAAAAAGAATCTTGTTTTTTACGCTTATACTCATATCCAGCTAATAAGAATGTACAGATTAAAGCTATAATACTGGCAAGAATCCACATCAATAGAGAATGTACAAAACCCCGATGTTCAATAAATTCAAAATAAACACCCGGAGCATCAATATCAGGAAGAGTAGCCGCAAAAGCCCCTACTATTAAAGTACGATAGCGACCTTTCTTATCTAGAATTACAAAAGGAAGCGAGGCCATTAATCCAATTGCAAAATGCGAAGAGAATCCAACCATATTTTACACAACTTTAGATTAGGGAGAAAAACTACTAATGTTTAATTTCTAAATTAAAGGTATAAAAGTTTTAAATGTCAAATAATTCGGAAAAAATGCCTTGATTGTCTAAATATTTGTTAATATAACGCTATAAATGAAAATATTCCGACAAAACTAGTTAACTTCTGGAATAATATTTCTTATTTTTTCTCCCATTAAAATCGAATAATAAAATATCGATATTTCAAACGATTGCACTTTCAGTGAGTAGAAAGATTAAATATTAATTTATTTTGAAATACAACCATTTTTTTAACTGATTTATTGATATTTCTTTCTCCTTTGATATCATTGAAGAGAGTACAAAAAGTACTATTGCCTATACTATAAGTTATATATATATGAATTATAGTATAATTAAGTAGAGTTGAAATCATTGGAACCACAGAAAGAATTAGCTAAATGGGAAAAAGAGTTCAAGAAGGGCTATTCTAAACCTTTTGTACTTTTGGTACTTACTAAAGAACCTCACTACCCGTATCAGATAATAAAAACGCTATCTGGCGCAACTCAAGGAAAATACATCATAGCTGGGTCAAATATATATCCAATTCTAAAAACACTTACAGAGGAGGGGTTCATTACAGTTCGAAAAGATGAGGAAACTCAACAAAACTTCTATTCGCTAACAGAAGTGGGGTATGAGTTTTTGGAGTTGTTAGAACAAAGTATGATGGAGTTTCAAGATTTGGTTAAAGAATTGATTGAGACTCATGGAGCGTCAAGAAAAAATGAAAGAAGATGAAAGAGATCGAATAAATAATATAAATCGATATGTTAAAGAAATAAGTGAACTACTTCCTTATCCTTCTTCCCTGAAGAATAATCTACTTAAGGGGTTACGAATGGACATCCAATCAGCCATGGAAGATTCAAAAAGTAATAATCCTTCAATGGTCTTTGGATCAGCCAGAGATGTGGCTAAAAATTTTACCAAGAGTCAAGAATGGGGTACAGAACGAGCAGGTTGGTGGACTCGAATAGCTGCTTATCTCATTGACATGGTAATTTTAGGTTTTTTTATGCTATTCTATACTGGAGGAGGGATTTTAGCTCTGCTCGCATTATTTGTACCTATTGACCAATTATCGGAATTCTTTGCAAGTTCATGGAATGAACCAATTGCTATGAAATTAGATCTGACATTTTTGGAAGTTATTGTGTTTTTAACAGTCCTATTTTTCATATTCGGAAGTACAATCTTGATCTTTTTTGGGTACCTCGTGATGTTAGAACGTTATTATTCAGCTACTATGGGGAAAAAATTGCTTAAATTATCTGTTGTAGATGTTTCAGGAATTAAAATCACATGGCAACAAGCAATTGTCCGTAATTTAACCAAAATATTCGGAGGATTTTTACCTGTTGATGTTATTCTAGGTATCATTTTAGAGCAGCAAAATCCAGAGAAAACACAAAGACAGAGAGGTTTTGACATACTTGCGGAAACTATTGTAGTTAAACATGCTTAACTAATTTTTTCAGAGATGGAATACTATGGAAAGGAATGATGAAATGAAGAATCATACAGATCAAATAGTGATCAGATTATGGAGAAAAATACCTGTAATAATTCAAGTGATAATAATAGGAGTTATTGTCTGTGAAATAGGTATAGTTGGATGGTTAGTTACCATATCATTCATTCCAGCACCATGGTCCTTTCTGATCATGATTGCTATATTTTGGTTGTACTGGAGGTTTTTCAGTGGACAAACAAGGCCAGTTAGAGCAATAGAGATCAGAAAAAAATATTTTCGAAAGATAAAATTGACACAAAATGTCTGGAAATGGAGTCTGGTTGCAGCAGTACTACTTGTAGTAATTATCCAATCAGCTCTAATTTTAACTTTTCGATTAATTGACTTTCCTGAAGAAACGTTTACCATAGGTATTAATTATGGTGATTACCCTCTTTGGGCAGTCATCATATTCATCATTATGGCAGCACTTGAAGCTGGTATCTTCGAAGAAGTTGGTTATCGTGGATATATGCAAACTCCCCTTGAACAGCGCTATGGGCCTACAATAGGAATCATGATTGTAGCTTTCATGTTCGTTATATTGCATCTTCATCAAGTATGGGCTGCACCAGTTTTATTCCATCTATTTGTATTTGGGATACTTTGGGGAATACTAGCGTATTCTTCTAATTCATTACTACCAGGGATTATTAGCCATACTATTGTTGATATCTTTAGTTTTTCCTATTGGTGGAGTGGTCTTGCGGAAGAATATGCCGTACGAACAATTTTTGAGATTGGTATCGATATTTCTTTCATTTTTTGGGTAATTATCTTTGGTTTTTCGTTTTTAGGCTTTTTATTAGTTGCGTACAAGCTTATCCAACTTCGCAGAAATGATTCAGAGATTCTTTCGCTAAATCTTCACCTCGAAGTTCAGTCTAAACAAGGAAAGATAATATCGGGAGAAGTTAGAAGGTAAAAAGGTTGAGTTAGCTCATCTTTTTCTTCTTATTTTATAATTGCTAAGCTCAGAAACTGTTATAGGGATAGGAAATGATGTTTTTAAAGGAAATTTAACCCATCTAAAAAGGATCAATGATGGTGACGAGTCACTCCCTCTAGAAAGGCATGATAATCTCTTGGTCGCATCAATCCACCAAATGCTCTTTCAACAACTTCACTCAGGGCAGGATGAATATGCATACCTCGATTAATTGGATAACTATTTTTTTCTGGTGTATACATAAGAGTAATGATTTCTTGAATTAAAATACTTGCCTGTGGTCCAATAATATGTGCTCCTAAAATTTTTTGATTCTTATCAAGGATAACTTTTACAAAAAAATCCTTAACATCCATAGCCATCCCTTTAGCTGTATCCTCATATTTCTGATACCCAATCAGGAGATTATTTTCACCATATTTTCTAATGGCTTCTTTTTCACCTAGCCCTACCCTAGCAATTTCTGGATACATAAATACTGCACTAGGGATTGCATGATAATCCACCCTGACTTTATTCTTCAGGATCGCATTATAATAAACTATCATTGATTCATAATTTCCCACATGCTTAAAGAGATATTTTCCATTGGCATCTCCAAATGCCCAGACATTTGACTGAGAGGATTCAAGATATTCATCTACTTTAATCCATCCGTTTTCATCAGTTTCTATTCCTGCTTTCTCAGGATGTAAAATGTCACTATTAGACCCTCTTCCTGTTGCAATAAGAATTTCTTCAGCTGAAAACTTAACCAAACTACCGTTATCTCTATTTTTAGCCGTCAGTTCCTTGAAATCTCCGTTGAGTCTTATTTCGAGAGCTTCATGATTTGTAAAAACTTGCATATGCTTCGAGAGCTCTTTTTTAGCTAGCTTTGAAACTTCAGGTTCTTCTTGAGGAAGAAATTGAGGATTTCTACCAATGATTATCACTTTTGATCCCATAGTAGAGAAAAAATGGCCGTATTCTGCAGCAATATAGCCTCCTCCAATGATTATCATACTTTTAGGGAGCATTTTGAGATGTAAAATACTATCACTAGTATGATAGCCAATTTCTTCAAGCCCCTTAATAGGAGGTATAATAGATTTAGATCCTGTACATAGAAATATCATTTTTGAAGTGATTATTTCATCTCCAACCTTAAGTTGATAGGGAGCGATAAACTCTGCTATAGTAGGATAATAATCAATATCCTCTGCATGAGATAGGCCTTCCTTAATGTGCTCAATATCCTCATCAATCAATGATCTCATTCGGCTCATAATTTCAGAAAAACTAACACTTTTAATTTCAACATTGATACCAAGTTTTTTAGCATGTTCAATTTCGCGAACTAATTCTGCAGGATAAAGTAAGATTTTTGAGGGAATACACCCACGCGTTAGGCAGATCCCCCCAGGTTGATCTTTATCTATAACTGCAACTTTCATTGATGGGTTCTGTTGAAGAATCGGCCCCACTAGATTCATCGCAGATCCAGTTCCTATAACTATTAGATCATATTTCTTCATCCAATCACCTTAGGTTTAGTATCGATATTTATTAGGACTTTTAATATAAGAAAGTAGTAAAAGCTGAATCATATTAAAGATCAATGATTCGATTTTTAGAAAAAATTCATGGAAAAAGACTCTATTTTATCAAGAAATAAAACATTGGAGAGAAATACTTTTGTCTGAAAATATCTTAGAGAAAATAAATCGCGATCAATTTCGAGCTAACTTCCTTAAATACACACGAAAAGCGTTTCATAATCTTCCTAAATTGGATAATCCCCTTATACTTGACATTGGCTGTGGATCTGGAATTCCAACGATGGAGCTAGCAAAGTTAACAACTGGGACAATAATTGCTTTAGATACTGATCAATTAGCTTTAGATAAGCTTAATAAAAAAATCAAAGAAAAAAAGTTAGAAAATAGGATAAAAACTATAAAATGTTCCTTCTATGAAATGAATTTCCAAGATGAAAGTTTTGATTTAATTTGGGCGGAGGGAGTGGGGTATTTCATTCGATTTGAAGAGAGTTTAAAACAATGGAGACGTTTGCTTAAGACTAATGGATTTTTGGTTATTCATGATGATATAAAGACGTTGCCAACTAGTAGAACATTGATAAAAAAATATAACTATAAATTACTGGATTATTTTGCCTTACCTAAGGATGCGTGGTGGGTAGATTACTATAGACCTTTGGAGAGTCGAATTGATGAATTAAGACAACGAATTGTGAAAGATTCTTCAGTGCTGGAAGTTTTAGAACAACAACAACAAGAGATAGATAATTTCAAAACCAATCCCTCGAAAGCAAGATCAATATTTTACATTTTACAGAAAATTATGTCAAAATAGATTAATGTTTTGATTTTATACTGATAATAGATGAGGAAGAAGATAGTCTACAGATTTCATCAGCATTATAGCTCAATGAGATCAAGTTCTCCATATTTAGATTTAAAGAATACATTTCATATGATTTGAAAGGAATTATCCTTAATTTTCTTTATTTTTCCTAAAAATAGAATTATTTAAATGTTTATGTATTTCTTTGAAAAAATAGAAATTATCTTACCACATTTTTTTGTTGATGGATTATAATGGAAGTCATTGTTGTTTTCAATCAAATTTCGCTAGCATTTATTCGAATGATAGGATTAGGGGTGGGTATTGATTTTCTTATTCAGAGAAAGAATAAAAGATTTAAAGCCCAAGTTGCTGGGTGGAGTATTTGGACATTTGGGAGTATTTTACAACTTATTTCACAATTTTCATTAGATGTCAATCTAGTTGAAATCTTCGATTTCCTGTTTGGAATATCAACGTTAGTAGGCTCATTTCTCATATCAACAAGTATTATTGTCTATTTCTATCATATACCAGTAAAAACCATATTTTTTGTGACTCTAGTATTAATTGTCTCCCCGTTAATAATTCTTATTATTTTTAATTTATCAACTGCTGTTACATTCTCTATCTTAGGTAGTTTTTTAATATTAATGTTCTTATATATTTTTGGTCTTATTGAAGGTCAAAATTTTAAAGAAACAGTTGGAGAGAGTGTAAAATGGTTTTATGCAATGGTTATAGTTGGGACCATTCATATGGTTGTTTTTTCTCTGTTTACTTTAGGAGGCATAAATTTAAGTGTTACCTCTTCACAAATCGAGGATTTAGTGGCATTAACTATTATCAATTCATTTGCTATCGCAGTAACGGTGATGACGGTTGTTTTATTAATTCATCTTGAAAATAGTCGATCCAACCTGTATAATTTTCAATTAAAAGATAAATACAGCCATGATTTAGCAAATATCATTCAAATAATTGCTAGTGCAATACATCTTATTGAGAAAGACAATTTGTCAGTCAATGAAAAAGAAAAATCTGTTGAATTACTGGATCAAAAATTACAGGAAGTTCTAGAGCTCCTACAGGAAATTCGTACACTTGAATAATACCTGCAATTTTTTTAAAAACCATAGAATATAATATTGCAATTGAAAGCAAAAAAATATCTCCTATTTCTTTATGGATTAAACAAGCTAAAAGAGAAGTGTTTCTCTTTCATTTCTCTTTCATTAATTCAATAATTGTAGCAATCGTTGTTTGACAAACCTTCTTCATGAAATGAAAATCTAAGGTACCAATTGTATCTCCACCCGTGTGATAGTATGGATTTCTAAAATTAGCTGAATCAGAGATTAGTAATGCTGGGATACCATGTTTCCAAAAAGGGGCATGATCACTCCGGAGAAGATCAGGGAAATTCTGTTTAATAGTGCTATAATGTAACGGGACTGTTAAACTTGCACACGGAAGATCAATTGCTTTATATTGCGCATTTTTTAGGAAAATCTCTGCTAAAAATCCCGAATTTTCATCGGCAAAGATTGATGCAAAATCCCCAATCATATCCTGTTTATTTAATCTGTATCCCTCAAAAATTTCAAGAGTCATTCCTGAAGGTAGAGTTTGAGAATGAGGATTTTTAGAGGTATAACCGATCGTTTCAAGATTGAGAACAGCCATAACATTCATGCTTTCTGAAGCCATTTTTGCAAAAGCACTACTACCTAACACAAATGAAGTCCCCAGAGGATCATACTCACCCTGTTTTATGTAAAAATTATTCAATTCAGCAAAGAATTGTTGCTCTGAACCAGTTAGCTTTAAAGGAGAAACTTCAGTATAAAATTTCTCAAATTGATCATCATCAAGATGCTGTTTAGTATAGATATTTTTTCTTAAAAGTTTCATAAAAATCTCGTATGCTTGTTTTACACGGTATGAAGTAAACCGAAATTTCGAATCATAAACCCCATTTGCTCTACCAATCATTCGTGTATTTTGTTGGAAGTATGGGGTCCATTCTTCTAAATTAAAACTAACAAAAATTAAATTGCGTTTGTAACCTAATGTCTTAAAGACTCGAGCTACTTCTAGCATAATAGCAATAGCACTAGCATTATCATCAGCTCCTGGAGTACCTGCAACAGTATCAAAATGACTTGTAATAAGAATCGCAGGCTCGGATTTAAGGGAAATATCAAGAAAAGCTGCTACATTGTAAAAATCCTTTTTGAACTCATGCACTGAAATAGGATATTCTAGTACATCAAGGCCATAATTTGCGCAAACCTCCTTAATATATCTCGCACCCTGAATTAATGCATCATACGAATCAAGGGAGTGTTTTTCACCTTCGAGAGCAAGAATATGTTGATAAAGATTTTCGAGATCAACCAAATTGATCGCTTTATCCAAAATAGACATAGGAGCAGAATAGCATTAGATTAGTATATATTTTTACTTCATAAGGTTAATACCTACATCTCATAGATTTTCCCTCTAATCTATCCAGAGTTCCATTTCTAGGGCGTCACTATAACCACTTTTATTACTCAAAATTAGCTTGCGATGATATCCACAAATATGAAATCCTAAGTTCTCATAAAAACATAAAGCTGTCTTGTTGTTTGCCATAACAAAAAACCCAAGATGCTTAAAACCATTCTTACGACACCAAGGAAAAATACCTTTTTTCCAAAGAGATTTTCCAACACCTTGTCGACGAAAGCTAGGCATAACCCAAGTCCCAGTTTCCCCACAATGACTTAAGCGAGTACTTTCGAAGCGTTGCATAATTGAAGCAAATCCTAAAAATTCATCTTGGTCTGTTCTAGCTACTAGAACAGCTTCTCTTGGTCTAAGATTCTTAAGAAAAACTCGTTCTTCCTCATCTGTATAAGAATCTAGGATTGTTGTTTCCTCTTGGCGACAAATGTTTATTAAAAAAACAATATCCTTAACATCTTGGTCTAAATTTGCCTTTAAAATAGAGATAATTATTTACACCTCCAAATTTATCTTTAGAATTTTTTTCTGTTAAGGAATCTCTAGTAAAATAAGAGAAGAATTTAGATTGATTACATAAATAGTGTTTAATTAGTAATTTTAAAATCCTATATTTAAATAAAAAACTCATGCCTCAAAATCAAGTAAAAAAACATAAAGTCGATCCTAAACAATCCTTATATCTATTGCATCCATATAACACATGCTTAATAACCGCTAAGGATAGAAATGACCAAATAAATGTAATGGCCGTCGCTTGGATTATTCCTGTGAATGTTGATCCACCATTAATTGCGATGAGTATTCGGCCTGAAAGGTATACATATCCAATGATCAAAGAAAGAGGAGAGTTCGTTGTTAATATTCCAACTTTCATGCAGGCACGTGATGTTCTATTTTGTGGACGCAGATCAGGAAGAAATCATGATAAATTTCAGAATACTCAATATACACCCCAAAATGCTCGAAAGGTTAATGTGCCAATAATCAAAGAATGTATTGCTCATCTAGAATGTAAAGTAGAAAAAATAATGACCTTACCTGATCATGACTTAATTATAGGAGAAGTCCTTACAGCTTATGCCTTAGAGGATTATTTTATCGAACTTTATAACATTGAGAAATATCAACCTTGCTTACATATAGGAAAAAATCTTTTTACGACATGTTTGAAAGAGACATTAGAACCAAAGCTTTAGACATATCTAGAAAATCTAGTAATTATATAGAGCCATTACGATTGATAGAACTAATCTTATGGTCTATTATCATTTTTTTAATAGTGGTTTTAAAAATATGGGCCAAGGTAATTAAATAATTTATCCGTTTAATTAAAGTTGCCGTTACTTTAAGTTTTTTAAGGTATAAACAGATATAAAAGTACAAACATAAGAAACTGATGAAATTTTTTGTTTTTGAATTGTCTCCTCCTCATAATGAGAATGAGATCATTTTGAGCTAGTCATGCAGTAAAAGTAGGTTTTGAAAAATGTCAATTACATATGAATTAATTGAAAAAATTCCTACAGTAGAAGAATATCAATACCTAAGGAATGCTGTGGGTTGGTCAAAGGTTAATGATGCAGCAGTTGATATATCTTTGAAAAATTCTTTATATTCCGTTTGTTTATATTATAATAATCAGATTATTGGAATGGGAAGAATTATTGGTGATACAGGTATTTATTACTATATTCAAGATGTAATGGTATTACCCCATTTTCAAAGAAAAGGACTAGGAAAAAAAATCATGAATCTGATAATTAAATATCTAATTGAAAACGTTGATTCTACAGCATTCATCGGATTAATGGCAGCAAAAGGATTTTGGAAATTCTATGAAAACTATGGTTTTCAAAAACGCGCTTCTGATGCTCCTGGAATGTTTGTGAATCAAGTACAAAAATTAAGAACTACATAACATATTTTTTTCCATTTACTAATATATTTTAATAAAAATTTACTGAAAGTATTTTACAAAGAAATAAACATTCTCATTATTTTGAAAAAGATCAGGAATAATAGCTATTTGCTTGAAAGCTAGCTTTTTCAAAATAGTCTGCATTGCATGATTTTCTTCCCCAACAAATAAATAAATCGAATGTAATGGAATAGTATTTTTTTTTATAATCGAAATGGCAGCTTTGAGAAATTTAAACCCATAACCTCTATAACGATATCTTTCAGAAACAAAAATTTCTTCTAACTCAACAATACCAAATCTAGGATCCTCTTTTAAATACCATTGAATACGGCCTATAATTTCGTTATTCAAAATCATAAATAATGTGCTATTATGGTATATATAACATTCTGCGCGCTTTTTCTGTAATAATTTGTTGTTATAATGGTCGAATTGCGAGACTAGAATGACTTCGTCCGATTCATTAGCTAAACGGAAGGTGAGGCTCAAGAAATGTCATCTCTAATGAAATTGAATATAAAAATTAAAACTAGATGTGCTTAAATTAATTTTCCAAAAGATTTTAAAGAAAAATCAGTAGAATTCTACTATTTTTAGAGTGATTGAGAAAAGATTTACTTGCACAAATCAAAGGCTAATTTAGCAATGCTTTTCTTGAATCAATAGTTTTTGTCAAAAATAATAAAAAAGGCACAAAAAGATAAGTAAGTGACTTTAGTGTCAATCAAGAAAATTCAAGGAGAAATAATGGTTATGAATACTAAACCACGATTATTTGAATCCATAGGAGTGATTGGAACAGGAAAAATGGGAACAGCATTAATTAAAGGGTTATTAAAAGAAAAATTGGTTAAACCTGATCAAATAATCGCATATGACATTTCAAACGAGTATCTAATGGCTCTAGTAGAAGAAACGAATATTAATGCGGCATTAAATAATCAACAAGTGGTAGAACAATCAAATATTGTGTTCATATGTGTGAAACCACAAGTGTTCGAAACAACTCTTCAAAAGCTCCAGACAGCATTTACAAGAGATCATTTGGTAATCTCAATTGCTGCTGGAGTTCCACTAGCAACCATTGAACGATTAACAGGAAATGCTAGATGTATTCGTATAATGCCCAATATGCCTTTCCAGATTGGAGAAGGGGCAGCTGGTTATAGTCTTGGAACTAGAAATGATAATCGTGATTCAGAAATTGTCGAAATTGTCTTTGGCTCTTTAGGGAAGGTCTTTCACTTTCCAGAGTATTTACTAGATGCAGTTACAGGGCTTTCAGGGACAGGCCCTGCTTATGTATTTGTATTTATTGAAGCATTGGCCGACGGAGGAGTTTTAGCTGGACTCCCACGACGAGAAGCACTTATTTTAAGTGCACAAACTGTCATGGGGGCAGCCAAGCTTTTATTAGAGCAGAATGTACATCCTGGTGTTTTAAAAGATGCTATCATGTCCCCAGGAGGTACAACAGCGTCTGCATTACAATTAATGGAAGCAAGGGGTTTTCGCTCAATATTAATTGATGCAGTAGAAGCAGCAACAAAAAAATCTCAATATTTGGGCCAGAATACTTTATCTTATTCTGATCATTTAGTATAGAAATGGAGATTTTGAGAATAACTTTAAACCGCTTTTAAGGTAACGAATCTAAATTTACAGTTGTTAGAAGGTCTTGAAAAAGCTTGATATAATCAGGATTTATTGTATCGATCAATTCCATAAATTTAAAAAGACTTGTGAGGTCAATATTCTTTTCTATAATTGTAGATTCGTACTGTGTCAACCATTTGGATATTCTTTCTCTTCGTTGGGTTTCAAAAAGCAATAATCTCTCCAATAACTCTTCCATTCTTACTTGATCAAAATTTGGATTTTTTAAACTCGCTAATTCGGTAATAGCCGTAAAAGCTTTTGCGATTTTATGTTCATTCTTCTTGGGGTCAGTATGCAAGAATATTCGGGCAGTTCTTCCATAATAGGCGGTATTATGTCTTCCTTCCCGTAAAATTGTGACAGTATGAATTAATCCTGCCTCCTCTAATTTCTGAAGATGGAAATACAAACTCTGGAGACTAATAGCTTTGATTTCTTCCTGACTTTCTTCAAGTTCAATCGGTCTTTCTTCCTCTATTTCTTTCTCTAATTCGTTTTGTTTTAACATTTTCAGGATTTCTCGCGCATTCAAAGCTCGGCGTCGCTTTGGAATATCCCCCTGTTCTAATATTCCCGTTCTTAGTATTCGAATTACATACAAACGAGTCTTGTGTCCATAGATTTCTTCTTCTGATTGAGGAATGACTTTAAGAGTCGGAAGGGATTCCCAGAAACTGTATAAAATTTCTCGTTTTTTATTCATCTTGATCCCAGTGTCAAAACAGTGAATTTTACCAGTGCTAAAAAGGATCTTGATATCATGCCAAAATAGTAAGAATTAAATACCTTTTGAATGAATCAATGTTAACTTGAACTGTTCCAATAATCATGGAATAATCATATAGTTCATGACTTCATTCAAATCATTTAATAAAAATAGGTAAGGAGGCAAAAAAATGATTCAAGAAACTTTAACCATTAGAAATTATGAAAAAGGGGATGAAGAATCCCAAGCTGAAATTTTTAACAATGTGATTGTAGAGATGATTCCTGATCCTGTCTTAATCACAGCTGAAAAAGTACAAAAACGACATAATGAACCAAACTTTAAGCCCGAGCAAGTAAAATATCTTGTAACACCAGACAATAAGATAGTAGGATATACCGAATGTCGTATTCACGGAGGATTCCATGGGATCTTCTATCCATTGATTTTAAAGGAATATCGCTCGAAAGAAAGTATAGATCGCCTTTTCAAAGCGATTTATGAGTTTGCAAAAGAAGATTGCAAGGAAAACCCAGGTACAATTGAAACTCACTATTCATTTGACTTTAAAACGGCCAACAAGTATTTTAGAGAACAAAAAAATGCTAAAATCATTGAAGAACGGGAAGCACGTGAAATGTATCTACCCATCTCTGATTTGGCGTTTGAACTTTCCTCGGATTTTAAGATCAAACCATTGACCAGAAATGATTTTGATAATATTCTAGCATACCGTAACTCAAAAGAGACGGTTGTAGGCGAAGAAATCACATTCAAAATACTAAATGAGAGATTTGAATCAGGAGAAATGTCCTCTGAAAATTCTTTTCTGATTTATTGGAAAGGAAACCTTGCGGGGTACGTCCGTGCACAATTACCAGAATCATCTGACTCTTCTAACGAAGGCCATTTAGGTGGAATGATTCTAGACAGGGAGTTTCCTGATGGAGTAAGCCTTCGAAAAGCTATGCTTAAAGCCATCAAATCATACTTTGATAAACAAAAAGCTGAGAAACTAGTTGCCACAATTGAGTTGCATAATCCTGCGGTAAAATATTATAAAGAAATCGGGTTTAAACTGAGTGAAACACGTGGGGCTAAGCACTTTGTTTATGAACAGTAGAAAAGGGGAAATAACTATTCTCCTTATTTTTTCCTAGAAATCCTGTTTTGTGCTTAAACTTGATATCCCAAAATCTTCCGTAACAAAGGTTGAATAAATGATTGAAAATCTTATTCCATTGCTATATATTTTGTTTTAAATGGGATTAAGAGGAGAAGATCAAATCCTAAATTAAAAGAGTAATATTTTTATCTTTTAGTTTATATCCACAATCCAAGTTTTTGATTTCCTTTTGATAATATTCTATAATCTCAAACAATGATAAGTCTCGATTTATTTCTTTTTTATCCTATTTATCTTAGTGAATAAAGTCTATAATCTATTAGTAATCTTTAGATAATAAACAGAAGAAAGAGAGTCCATTCTTCATTACTATGGTATAGTATTTTCAGTAGTCCAACCCATCCAATCTAAAGCTTGAGCTGTTAATAGCGTAATTTCATGAGCATCAAATTTAGGTATAGCTGAAGCCCCCTACGCGAATGTTTAATCTTCCTTGAGTTTAAGCCCCAAAAGTGAAATATGCTATTATGACTAGGTAATTACGGTGAATATATTGGGATCTGAAACAGTAGAAAAACCAAAAAACCTTCTAGAAGAATTTAGAGACTTTTTAAAAAATTATAAAGTGTTAGGACTGGCTGTTGCCTTTATAATGGCGATTTATTTAGGCGCTTTAGTTCAAGCACTCGTTAACGACCTTATCATGCCTATCTTGGAGTTATTACCAATAGGAGACATATCATGGGATGAAATTGTATTCTCAGTAGGGAAAGCTGAGTTCTTAATTGGACATTTTATTGGCCAGTTAATAACATTTCTTATAGTGGCAATTGTCATCTTCCTTATTGTAAAACTTGGCAAAAAATACAAAATTGATTAAAACTAATTCTAAACTAGAATTATAATCATTTTTTGGGAGAGAATAACACCTATTCTGTTATTCTTTCCTTATTTTCTCCAATGTTAATTTTTTCTAAGATAATAGTAGAAAATACAAACCTTAAATTTAAAATAAATAATGAAGCTATTCAGAGCATGATACTGGAGAAAAAATGAGAATTATGAATATAATCCCCATGAAAAAAAAGTTAAAACATCTGTAGCGCGTTGTATGAGTTTACCTGTTGGCATGCCTATTCCATGACCTGCCGCGGTCTCCACCCAGAGTAAAATTGGATTTTTAGATGTTGAAATATTCTGGAGTAATGCAGCCATCTTCATTGCATGCATTGGGTCAACCCTTGAATCAGATTCAGCGGTATGAAACATGATTGTGGGATATGGACCTTGTTTTGCATTATGATATGGTGAATATTCATACAACCAACTAAATTGTTTTGGATCGGTAGGATCTCCATACTCAGGAATCCAAGTTGCCCCCAACAAAGAATTTTGATATCTTAACATGTCTAAAAGAGGTACAGAACAGTAAACAGCACTAAAAAGATCAGGTCTTTGGATGGCAGCAGCACCAACTAAAAGTCCCCCATTACTCCCCCCATAGATTCCTAAACATTTTGATGAACAATATCTCTCTTGAATTAAGAACTCTGCAGCAGCAATAAAATCATCAAAAACATTCTGTTTGTTACCTAATCGTCCAGCTTTATGCCAATCATCCCCAAATTCCCCACCACCACGTAAATTAGCAATGGCAACTACTCCTCCTAACTCAATCCAACTAAGAAATGTCACACTAAAACTTGGGGTCAAACTGACCCCAAATCCACCATAACCATATAAAATAGTTGGATTATTTCCATTAAAATTTAAATCCTTTTTATGAATGATGAACATATGAACTTTAGTTCCATCTTTGGATATATACCATTCATGTTTTACCTTAAAACTATCGAGATCGAGATTTGGCACTTTTTTTTCTGTAAATTTTTCCTTTTGTCCAGTTTCGACGTTGAAATTTATAATGAAGGGTGGTTCAACCCAAGAGGTATAATGAAGACTTAATCTCTCAAAAGTAATGTAAGCATTCAAAATTGTGGAGATAGTTCCTTGATTTGGAAGATCAATTACCCAAAGTAAATCACCTTCTGGATTGTAGACCTCTATTAGATTGGAAACATGGCGTAACCATTTTACAACAGGTTTCTCTTTAACTAGCAAAAATGTTTCGAGTGTATCATTGTCCCGAGGGACAATAATTTCTTGCCAATTTGCTATATCTAACTTGTCTAATTTAGTCCTAAATAGAGAAAAGTGAGGATTTTTGTGGTTACTCTTAATGTAAATATATTCTTTTCCAACCACTACTTCAAATAACCACTTACTATCAACCAGAATAGGATTTACTTCTAAAGTTTTCAGATCTACACAATAAAGATCGGACTCTGTAAATCTGTAGCTTGTAATGATCATAAAGGATTCATCTGGAGAAACAGAAAAAAAAGGATACTCATGAATTTTCTCAGGATTTCGATATATCGTAGGGTCCTCATCTGCAGCAGTTCCTATTTGATGGTAACGTATATGAGAATGAAAATTCTCCTCTCCTACTGGAACATCCTTTGGGTTAGGAAATCGCATATAATATAATCCAGAATTAGTTGAATTCCAAACTAAAGGTGAAAATGGTTTTATTCGTTGTATTTGATCCTCTAAAAGGATTTTATCAGAAACCCTCATAATATAGATAGTATTCCATTCTGATCCTTTTTCCGATACACCATATGCAAAATAATCCCCATTGGGACTTGGTTCCCAGATATCAATGGAACTTAGACCAGTAGGATCCATTTTATTAACATCTAGAAAGACTTTTTCTATACCAGTGTCTTTAGATCGAAAATAGATAATTGGTTGCTGTGCATCAGGATGTTTTTTATTATAAAACCATCCTTTTTCAGTTTCTTTAGGTAAAAATGTTTCTTCAATACGAATGAGCTCATTAACTCGTTTATAAATCTTGGATTGGATAGGTATTTGGTCTAAGATTGAACGTGAAAGGTCATTCTGGGCTTTTATCCAGCTTTGCACTTCACGTGAATCAATTTTTTCCAACCAACGATAATTATCCGTTATTTTTATGCCGTGTATAGTCTCTACTACTGGTTCCATGCGAGTTTCTGGGTATTTTAACAAATTGCTATTTAACTTATCCATTTTAACTACCAAAATTTTGTCTATATATTGTGTTGTGACTGAAAAACAAATTCTGATTAGATAGGTCAGTATAGTGGGGAATAAACAAATTAATTTAGAATATTTTTACTTCAAAAATGAATTATTTTAACAAAATTTTATTTAATATATTTAATATTAAGATCAACACTTGTTATAATCCAAAAGACACGATTATTAAGGAATTTTCTGTTACTACAATTAATTCTGTATTCGTTTCAATAACGGCTATAAGTGGAGAACTATGTGAGAATACAGCAATTATAGATAGGTTCTCTATTCATTTTTTTTCTTTGGATTTATTAAGAATTTATAGAAGAATCATGAGGTTCAGAATTGCGATTCACAAGATATCAGTATCATACTCTTATGATAAACAATCTGATGAAACTCTTCATTGCCTTCATTAAATTCTTCTTATGTTTGGGTAAGAAAGGATAAAATTGCATTGTTTACAAAGTCAGGTGCTTCAAGATGAACCCAATGACCATATTCAGGGTGATAAATTATCTGAAAAGGACTATCAAAATATTGTTTCAAATTAGAAGTTAAAGAAATATCCAGAGCCACATCTTTCTCTCCCCAAATCACAAGAGTTGGACGAGTTATTTTGGGAAATCTTCTAAGAAAATCACCTTGTAATTCTTTTTTAATTGATAATATCTGAGCAATATTCCAGTTCGCACGATAATAGTTTATACTGGATTCCAAGGCTCTTGGTTGTGACCATGCATCTATATAAAATCGCATATCCTCCTCTGTAAATGCTTCTTTGCTATTTATTGATCCAAAGACCATTCGTTGTAGAATTTCATAATTATTTTGACTCAGGATCTCTTCAGGAATTTTAGGGAGTTGGAAAAAGAATACATACCAACTTTTTTGTAATTGTTGGAAACGCATAGACCAGAATGCGTCTAAAAGAGCAGCAGGATGAGGACAATTAATAATGATGAGTTTAGATAATTTCTCAGGAGCCATCATGGCGAGATTCCAGGCAATAGCCCCACCCCAATCGTGGCCGATAATGATAGCTTTTGATTCTCCCAATGCTTCAATCAAATGACTGATATCCTCAACAAGGTGAGAAGTTGAATAATTTTCAACTCCCTCTGGCTTGCTGCTTTCATTATATCCTCGTAAATCTGGTGCAACAACTCGAAATGTTTTTGATAGTGCAGGAATCTGATATCTCCAAGAATACCAAAAATCAGGAAAACCATGCAGTAAAATTATTAGATCACCAGTTCCATTTTCTATAAAATGGAGATTTATGTCCACTACATTTATATAATCTTTTTTGCAATTATTTTTCATATATATCCTCCAAAACTTTAGTTGAAGCTTTCCATATTTGTAACTTTACAACTATCAAGAAAGGGGAAGGATTCCTTATATGTCCA
>NZ_CDLCQJ010000045.1:0-11403 GCF_975850365.1 Candidatus Hodarchaeum mangrovi
CCATTGTGTCTTTTAACAGAGTCTATTGCGTCAGAAGTACAATCAACTGTTAATATAACTTTCCTTCTTTTAGGATCTGAAAAGTTTAAATGATCTATAAAAAAGGAAATCATAGCAGTTGAAGATATGAACTTCCCATTCTCATCGATAATAGCAAAACGATCACCATCACCATCTTGGGCTATACCAATATCTGCTCCTTCATTCACGACAGTCTCTTTAAGACTAGATAGGTTAGCATCAGTAGGTTCACTAGGTCTGCCAGAAAAAAATCCATCTAACTTCTCATTTAGAGTAATAACGCGTTTAATACCAATTAATTGTAATACTTTGGGTAATAAAAGGCTGGGAACATTATTTGCGCAATCAACACAAATTGTTTGTGGTTTCTGTTTTATTTTTACAGATTTTAAAAGATAATCAAGATAACTAGAAATGTAATCATCTGGGGATTGATAATTATTTACCCCAACTGAATCCCATGCTACATTGAGATTATATTTTCCAATTTTAAACCTAGACTGTAGAAAATTTTCAACTTTTTCTTCAAAAAGTTGTCCACCTTCTCCTCCGTCCAAAAAAAACTTAAATCCATTATTCTGAGGGGGATTATGGGAAGCTGTAATCATAATTCCCATTGTGTCATACATTTTAGAAATAAAAGAAATTACTGGTGTAGGAACTTTACCAATATCTACTATATTTTTCCCCATAGAATTATATCCACTAATAAAAGATGACTTCAGCACATCTGAGGTTAAACGAATGTCTGAAGCTATAAAAGTATGACTAGAAGCAAAAAAGTCGAAACTACCAACTGCTAATCCTAGTTCAAATGCAAATTTTGGTGAAACAAACTCAAAATTTCCTCGTATTCCTGAACTTCCAAACAATTTGCCCAAAAATAATCTCTCACTTTTATTATATTATACAGATTCTTCCTTCTGAGAAGAAAAGAGAGAGTCAAAATTATTTTCTTCTTTTTCTTTTTTAGGAAGAACTTTATCATTTTGGATCAATGGACTTCCATGGGTATCTACTAGAGTTACAGAGGTTATTCCGAACCCTACATTAATAGAATCACATATTTCTTGATAAAAACGACCCTGGAAAAATATACTATAAAATAAGGCAATTAAAATGACAATAAGAGAGATATTAGTTATGCAAAAGAAAATTAATCCAAGAATTAATTCAGCTCTAGCTTGAAGCAGCGTAAAAGTTGGTTCAGACACAACATTTGCTCCTAATCCAAATACTGCTGCAATTGTTATGAAACCTCCCGTTATTGAGGAAACTTTTCGTCCTACAAACCAATTTAATTTTGTTCCCTTTTGATAAGCCTTCAGCTTTGCATCAATTAACATCCAAGAGAGCGGATAAATCAGGGTAAATACTAAAGGTACAAGGATGAATAAAATGATTGTTCGAATAATAAACAATAATGTCGCTTCCAGGATGTTTCCTCCAGGGTTTAAAATCCTTCCAGGATCATTATTTGTAATTAAACCAGCAATTAAGGTCATCAAGAAGGCTGAAACCGAAACCCAAGCTATTATTAAAGCAATGTATTTATTCAAAATGTGAGGCATCGCAATTTTCCTCTTCTCTTCTGGAATAAATTCAAGATAATGTACATCACCTTTTGTAAATATAAATTTCAATATTTTATTATCTACTAGTAAATGTGCGATAATAGGAGTGATTTTTAGCCCTAATAAGAACCAAAGATAAATCACAACAAAAGCTACGATAAAACTAATAGGTATAGCAAATAAGTTTACACGAATTAGATTAAAACGAAGATTACCATTAACAACCTCAATACCAGGAAGAAATATTAGAAATAGAGAAATTATTGAAAGAATTATGGTAATAATAAGGCCTGACCTAGCAAATTGAAATTCAGTACTCCTCAAAGTCAGAAACATTTCTTTAAGAGTTTCAAACATGTATTTTGATACCTGTTCCCCTCTTTTTACTGAATTTCGTTCTTTTTGATGTTCTGACTCGATCTTGAAATTTGAATTTTCTTCTTTCATTTTTGATTTCTTCCTTTCTAAGAATTATATGTTCAATTTATATTTGTAAAGATAGAGAGCTTATTAAATCATATAATATCCTATCATTAGTATGAATTTCACTTATTTGATTGTCTCTTTTTTCCCCAATCTATGCTTTTCCAATTTGAGCTTTTAGCTTCTTCTGTAGAATCCCTAGGATCGATTTCAGAGGTAGTTATTACTTCTTTTTTCGTTTTCTCTAATTTAATGTTCACTTTATTCAATAAGCTTTCAACCTCTTTACTAAGTGGAATAGCATCAATATTAAAGTCTTGAAGATTAGGGATTATAAGATCCTTCATCTGTGAAGAGATAGTTTTAAGGTAATCCAAAATATTTTCAAGTGATTCTATATTTTGGTTTTTAGTTGTTAATAAAGACTCGCTATTTTGAATTATCTCTCTTTCAGATTGTTCAGTGGGAGCAAACTCTATAAATGCTTCAGATTTAGTAAATTCCTCAACTTTTATTTCAAGTTTAGAAAATATAGTTTCATTGATGTCCACAGAATAGCCTACAGAAATCACTTTTTTTGGCTTTTTTAACCATTTAATAGCTTTAATTGGTTCAATATGTTGGCAAATCTCCTGATGATCCTCAACACGTGATCCAGTATACATAATACTGATTAATCTATTTTGAGAAGCATATAAAATCGTTGAAGGATCAATTATTTTTATTTGTTGAATTGGAAGGTCTTCTTTGTGGTGTGCACGACGACGATTAGAGATTTTTTCATAAAAATTTAATTCTCCGTTTAGATGTCCAGTTATATAAAAGTCTAGATCAGTTACTGTTTCAATAACTCTAATTGGGGACTCTAGGGTAATAGAACTAAGTAATTTTCCATCTTTTTTCCAAAACTTTAATGATTTATCATCAGAACCAGAAATTATTATATCATCATTCATAAAACGAACTGAACGAATATAATCTGTATGTGCTTCCCAAGAATTAATCTCAATGCCATCTAAAGAAAAGACACGAATACTATTATCTCCACTACAAGCAGCGATAAAAACCTCCTGAGAAGGATTGGATGCTAATACAGAAACTAAAGGCACATCTTTTATCTTCTTAATTAAGCTATTTCTTGTTAAATCCCAGATGCTAATCGAATCATCATATGAACCAGCAATTACTAAATTATGAATTGAAAGATAAATTATTGAGGAAATAGATTCATTATGTACTGCTAGTATCTGTTCCTTTCCTGTTCTGAAATCTAATAAATGGACTTTTTTATCTCCAGAACCGAATATTATCTGATTCTCATCTAGAAAAACAGCAGATTCAACTGAATTGAATCTTCCTAAAATTTTTGATTTAAGATCACCTTGAAGCGTAAAGAGTGAAATATTATTTTCCTCTGTGCCTTTTAAAATTTCACCTGAAGATAGGATTATAACATTACTACCTGAAAGCTCTTGATGAAGACTTAAGACCTCTCTTGATTTAGTATCTACTATAAGGAGATTTCTTTCTCCGGTTACAGCAATTATACCGATATTTGAGTTAAAATCTACTGATAAAGGTGTAAAATCTATTTTAAAGCCAAATTGAGGATTAAAATCTAAGTCAAGTATTTTTCCTGTACCATCCTCTGAAACAGTTACAAGATTCGATCGATGTAAACACATCGATGTAATGAGTCCATCATGAACTAGAATTTCATTAAAGATTGTTCTATTCTGACTATCAATTACAATAATTTGACCATTGCGTTTGGAAACAGCTAAATATCTATCATCAATCCAAACTAATGAGTCTCCAGACAAATTTTCAACTAAAACTTTATTACCACTAATTGTTTTCTGTTTGTGATTATAAAAATGTATTTCATCATCATAAGTAGCAAAAGCGGTTAATTGACTACAGGGATTTGTCCCAAAAATATTCCTAAAGACAAAAGAATCACTTATCAATTCTATGGAATCCGTAACGAGATTGTATATGTAAGCTTTTGAAGTATCTGCTAGTATAACAATAATTGCAGAATCATTTGGCATTACTTCAAGTCCTTCAATTGCTTCTGAAAAATTAAATAAAACTTTTTCTTGATTCTTACCATTCCATATTCTTACTGTGCCATCAAATGAACAAGAAGCAAACCAATCAGAGAAATGAAATTTTGCTAACCGCATTACAGAAAATCGATGCCCTATAAGTCCAGAATATAAATTTTTTTGTGTTGGGGTTAAATCCCGAAGCATTTAATCTCTCTCGCATGTTAATTTAGAATATATTGCAATTATAATTAGTATAATCCAATACTAAAACATGTACTATTAAGAAGTATATTGAATAAAAGTCATAACTATTATCATTAAAATGAAAATTCATTCCAATAATAACCATTAGATATTAGAAATAATTAAGTACTTCTTTCAGATGTGTAATACGAGGACAACGAACCTCAGGCTGAAAAGGTCTTCCATGCATTCCTCTCGGACCCTTATCAAAGAAAATAACATTCATATTTAGCATCATTGCTGGTATGATGTCTGTTTTATAGTCATCAGCAATGTATACTGTTTCTCTTGCTTTGATACCTGAGAAATCCGACAAAGCAATTCTGAATATCTCTTCAGATGGTTTATTTGTACCTACATCTTCAGAATAGGTTATAGATTCGAAGAATTCTAGTATATTTAATTCAGCTAGGATCTCTAAAAGTGATTCATCCCAGTTTGAGATCAAACCTAGCCTATATTTTCCTTTCAAATGCATAAGGACTTCCATTGCCCCTTCTTCTAAAATATAATCAAATTGTAACATATCAGCAAGTTTTTTTTCAATAGAATTGATTGTTTTTCTATTCTTAAAACCAAGAGAATTATAAAAAATATTTTGATACTTTCTCTGATCTAAATCACTAAATAAAGAATAATTTGTTCGAGATAAAGCCCAATGCTCAGCATTTGAAAAAGCCTGAAAAACTAATTGAGGAGAAATTTCCTTGCCAGTAATTTCAGACAAAAGATGTGAATAATATGAAGGAAGATTGGTTCCTTTCAATTGAAAAAGTGTTCCACCTCCATTAAAAAAAATTACTTTGCTTTCTTTCATATATAAACCCAATCAAAAAATTACTTTTTTAAAAATCAGAAAAATCAGTCTTATAGCTGAATAAAAGGTTAATCTTAAAAATCTGATGAGGATTAATATACCTAGAGATTCAAACGCTAAATTGAATCTTATATCTTCCACCTAACCGAATGACTTGAATTATAGCTTTTATCCTAAAGAGAATAAATGGGAGATAGGCTTATAATTCGTATCTGTAATAGTTTAAACATAAGAAATCAGGTTACAACAATTAGATTATAGACATCAAGCTTCCGCTGGATACTATGATGTCTTAAGGACAAAATCGATAAATCTAAATATGATTTGAAGATCAAGTCTAGTATTTGGAAAAAATCAGACCGTATTTAGCTCCCTCGAATGTGGGAGAACCAAACAACGATTACTATTCACTCGTCTTAAAATGAAGAAGAGTGAAATTGACTTCAGGTGATTACTTTGACTGCCTATTCAAAAAAGAAAAACCGAGGGCGCACAGAAGTAGACATTGCGACCCAATACTTTGCTGAAGAAGAAGAAAAGACGAGAAAAATCGTGGCAATGAAGAAGCATAAAATTGTTTCTAATAGGAAGCCAGAATCCTCGTTTAACCAACCTAAAATAGAGAAGAAGGAAACTCATCAAACAAAACCGATAATTATTAAATCAAGATCATCTACTAATAAATCTTTATCTTTGAAGGATAATCTGAAAGGAAAACAGGACAAAAGAAGATCTATAGTAAAAAAAATCCGTAAGAATAGACGAAGAATTAAAAATACACGCAATCAGTACTTTCAAAGGTATAATGTTTAATACTTCGGAGGATGGGATATTAAGCAACCTTCTTCTCTTTTTTTTACATGTTTACCTCTGAAGAATGAAGTGGAAGGAATTTCAATTCGATTCCTGCTTCTTGAGCAGCTTCAAAAATCCTATTATCCCTATAAAACTCACCATAAATTACTCTAATAATACCAGAATTTGCTAACAATTTAAAACAAGTCCAACAGGGGGAAGCTGTAATGTAAATTTCAGCTTTATTGATTGTAACCCCATTCTTTGCTGCTTGTGCTATTGCGTTAGATTCAGCATGTACAGTTCGTACACAATGATCATTTTCCATCAAATGACCAATTTCATCGCAATGAGCCAAACCTCGTATTGAACCATTATAACCTGTTGAAAGAATTGTTTTATCTCTTACAATAACGGCACCAATGTGTTTACGATTGCAAGTGCTTCTACTCGCCACTTGTAAGGCAATTTTCATAAAATATTGTTCCCAAGGGATTCTTTTGTTCGATTCCAAGGTAGGTCTCTCAGGATTCAGTTATTTATTTTTTATACGTAGAGAATAAAGAGAAGTAATAAATCCATCTATCTTGAATAACTGTAAGTATCTTCAAAAACCAGTATAAAATAATTTAGAAACACAATAATATTATCAAGACTTGCACTCAAGCAAATCAAAAAAAGGAAAAAACCCTAGGAAGATTATAAATTGACGAAACGAAGATATAAATCAAAATGGCATCGATATGGATCATTAATCAGTGTAGTACTTGTTGCTCTTGGTGGATTATTTATGATCTTATACGGTGTAATTGGGTTACTTAAGCAAACCGCACCTGAAACTTATTTTTTACTAAATTATATAAGCCTGTCTGTCGAATTTATGATTTTTTTTAGTATGGTTTCAATTATAGCAGGTATTGGAATTCTAGTTGTTTCAGTTCAACAAAAACCACATGAAAAGAAAACAGCAACATGGATGGTTATTGCTGCAATCCTTGGGGTTCTTGGAGGTACAATAGGCGGATTAATTGTGTTTGGTGGAGTTTTAATCTATTTTATACTATATCTAATATAATTAAAGAAGGATTTTCCTTAATATAGGGAGGAAATTTGAAAATTGGATCTTAGAACTCTTGGTATCGTTGGAAGTAGAAATTCAGGAAAAACCACAGCTATAATAGAGTTATCTAATATTCTAACTCAATATAATCTCAAATTTGCTATTATAAAATTCATGCATCATAGATATGATTTTGATTTAGATAAAAAAGACTCAAAAATATTCAAGGTGACAAATGCAAAGATAATTATTTCAGCTTCCCCTTTTGAAACTGTTATTTATAAACCACAAAAATCTAGAACGAATTTGAAAATATTAAAAGAATTTCTACCTTCTGATCTAGAAATTTTACTGTGTGAAAGCTATCCAGCAGATGAAAGTGAGAAAATCCCCTTAATTTATTCCTGTTTTGATAAGGATGATTATTTGAGTACAAAAATAAGATATTTCAATCAAAAACCTCTCTTCATAACAGGGAAAATAGCTGATTCGACCTTAAATAGCTTAGACAACCTTCCAATTTTATCTTTTTCGAAACAATCTGATATAAAAACAATTTTAGAGATACTAAACCTTCAAAAATAAGAATACTAATAATATTTAATTTTTTATGAATGAAAACGAGTATATTTCTCCTTTTGGCCATTTAAAAGGGCAGTTAAGACTCCTTTCCGCTTTAAATTCAATAAAATGACCTCTGGTACTCCAGAATGAAGAAGATTTTTAATTTCGATTAGTTTCCCTTTCATCTGTCCTGAAGCGTCACCTTCACTTAATTTATTAATTAGGCTATTTATTTGTTCTAAATTCAAATCATTAAAAAAATGAGCTTTTGTATCAATCTTGGGATCACGATCATATAATCCATCAATATCAGATCCAAAAACTATTCTTCTAGGTTTGAGTCTATATGCTAAATCAGCAATTATTTGATCCCCTGACAAAACACTATACCCCATACTATAATCAGGCACCATATCCCCTGAAATTACTGGAATCATTCCTAAATTTAGAAAATGTGTAATATTATCAATATAAGAAACTTGAATTCGCATTTTATCAGATATATACATACTAGAAGCATAAAATTGTACTACAGGAAGACTATTTTCTAAAAAAACTTCTAATAAAAGTTGTCGTATTTTATTTACTTCGATTTGAGCCTTAACTAACCCTAAATGCTGTTCTATTGAACCATTATTGCCTTTATGTAATTGATGCTTAAGAACAGTAAAATGCCCTGGAGATCCAACTCCTGTAATAATAATCATCCTTTTTGCATGGGTATATCCATTTTTTATCTCTTCAACGACTTGATTAATCGTTGAAAGATCGATATTAAGTGCATTCTTGATATCTTCTTGGTCATTACTTTTTAATGCATTATAAAGAAGTGTCTTGTCCGAGATGGTAGAACCACCTATTTTCAGTAACAAATCAATTTCCATTTGTCGAGCCCAACATTTTTTATTTTTGTATCTTCCAGTCTATTTATTTTTAAATTATCTTACTAAGCTATAAAACAAAATATTAAAGGTTCCAATCAGGATGGATATGAGTCAAGAAGAAATCAAAGGAGAGATTATGAAGCTTACAGAACAAATTCTTTATCATAAAAAGAAATATTATGATGGTGAGCCTGAAATCTCTGATGAAGCCTATGATGCCCTTGAAAACAAGCTTAGAGAATTGGACCCAAACAACCCTGTTCTTTTCATCGTAGGTACGCCAGAAGGAGGAAAAGTAACTCATGATACTCCGATGCTTTCATGCCAAAAAGCTAATAACATTGATGACATTCTTCGATGGAGCAATGGAAATTCAATATCAATTGATTATAAAATTGACGGACTTTCATTATCATTAACTTATTTAAATGGAAGATTCCTCCAAGCAGCAACTCGTGGTAATGGTCTAGCTGGTGATGATTCTACGATTCAAGTTATGAAAATAAAATCAATTCCAAAAGAAATTCCAATTAAAGAGAGAATTAATATAAGGGGGGAATTATTTATGCCTATCTCCGAGTTTAATCGAATAAATAAGGAAGAACCAACGGATTATAATAGTCCAAGAAACCTTGCAGTTGGAACTTTAAAGCAAAAAGATTTAAAATTACTAGAAAAGAGGAAACTTAAATTCCGTGCCTTCGAATTAATAGGTTATAGAGAGAATTCTGATCTTCTAGCAAAGCATCAAATCCTGAAGGAATGGGGGTTTTCAACAGCCTATTTAACAACAATTGAATCACCAACTATTGAAAATATTTCTAAAATTTTTAAAGATGTAGAGTCTAAGCGATCGAAACTCGATTTTGAGATTGATGGATTAATTCTTAAATATAATGAAGCAAAGAGTAGGAATCTATCAGGTTCTACTGAACATCACCCTAAATGGATGATTGCCTTAAAATTTTCTAGTGATGGAGAGAAGTCAATTATTAAAAAAATCACTTGGCAGGTGGGTAGAACTGGTGTTTTAACCCCTGTAGCGGAAATTGAACCTGTTAAAATAATGGGAGCGGAAATCCGTCGTGCAACTTTTCATAATGCTGAATTTCTTGAAAATCTGAACGCAGCTCCTGGGGATACTATTATGGTAATAAGATCAGGAGACGTTATCCCAAAGATAACCGATATAATTGAAAAAGGAACAAACAATATCAAATTACCAAATCAATGTCCTTCTTGCAAATCGAATCTTAGAAGAGAGGGAGTAAATCTAGTATGCACTGGAGTAACTTGTCGTGAAAAAGAAATTCAACAAATCCGACATTGGGTAAAGACTACTGAAATAATAGGATTAGGCCCAAAAAATATCACTAAATTGTATGATGAAGGTTTAATAAAGCATTTTTCTGATTTGTATGATCCCAAACTCACAAAATCGAAATTAATTACTCATTTAGGAAAGAATGGGGAAAAAATCTATCAAAGTATCAAGTCAACTCGGGAACTTCCATTTGCAATTTTTCTTGCAGGACTTGGAATTGAATCTTTAGGCAAAAAAATGGGAAAGGTTCTTGCTTCAAAATATTCCTCATTTGAGGAATTAAAAAAGACGACCATTCAGCAATTAATTCAATTTGAAGGTATCTCTGAAATAACAGCAACAAATATCCTAAAAGGAGTTCAAAATCCAAATCTCGGTGACGAATTAATTGAAAAAGGTATAAGAATTCTATATAGAAAAGATTATAAAAGGAAAAAACATACTTCAGTTCAAGGAACACCATTAACTGCCTTTTTACGACCTGAGGAATTCAAAGAATCATCTAACTCCCAAAAATTAGTTGGTAAAGGAAAAAAAATCTATATCACCGGAAAAATAGGGGGAATGACCAAAGATGAAGTCCAAAAATATGTTGAATCACTAGGGTATGAATGGTCATCTTCTATATCAAAAAATTTGGATTTATTAGTGACTGGTGAAAAAGCAGGTAAGAAAAAACTAGATAAAGCATTGGAATTAGGGATAGAAGTTAACTCTTGGGAAGATTTCCAAAGTAAATTACAAAATTAATACAATAAGCATTATTTTTCTATTGAGTTACTTTTAAGAAAGAGCAATATAAAAAATCTAGTAGAAATCCTCTTTTATTTAAGTGAATAACTATGTATGAAACTGAATCAGATGACGTACGAACAATAAAAGGATTACCTCTTTGGCAAGCAGCTTTAGCAGCCATAATTTTTCCTATTATTATTGCCATAGTCTTTGGAATACTAGGAGCGAAAACCAATCCATTACTAATGCAGGTTGAACTACTATTAGTAATCATTGCATTTTGTCTAACTGGTATTCTCACCCGATCAAAACTTATGGGATTATTGACGATAATTACAGCTCCTATTTCTTGGCTAGGGCTATTTTTATTAACCACGATTACTGGTGGCGCTATTCCAAATCCATTTGGGCTATTCACGGCCCTCTCAGAACCAGTTACTGTGCTTCTTGAAAATTCCTCACTTGGAATCACTCCTGAAACTCAAGAATTAGTTGATTTAATGATTCAAGCCGCACCTATTGTAGATCTGCTCTTTGTTGAGATCTTAGCCTTTACATTAGGATTTCTTTTCGCAGCAATAGCTACAGGATTTTGGACTAAAAAAGAAGGAAAATTATCAATATTTTCTGTTATCATGAAACCCATTGCGGCAATTTTGGTTATTATCATATTGATAACCATTCCCTTCGTCTATCACGGAGTTGCTAATTTTACAGATGGTGGAATATCTATGGTTGCAGGAGCAGCAGAATTCCTGAGCGCTTTTGGTATGCTTGGAGGTGGTTCAGGTGCTCAAACTGTAGATATAGATTTAAATGACCCAATGGTGTTAGCGAGTTTGACAGCTGCTGCTGAGAAAGCTCAAGAACTATTCAAAAGATCTGCTTTAGCTTTCGATCAAGTTCAAG
>NZ_CDLCQJ010000046.1:0-7357 GCF_975850365.1 Candidatus Hodarchaeum mangrovi
TCACTTAAAAAATTGTTTTCAATAGGCAAACCAATTTGTGCGATCCCAACTCTAAATTCATATTTTTGTTTCTCGGGTTGTTCTTTTAATACATCCTGATAGATAAGTTGATATTTTTTTCTAGGGACTATTGACATTTGATTGCTAATACCTTGAGTAACTATTTTTAAAACGTCTTGGATATAGTCTTCAATTTGAGCCATCTTGAGACGTTCCTGAAGCGATGCATTGCGCTGGTTCAATTCTTGCCATTTTTCAAACTCAATTTCAAAAGTTTGCCTCTCTTCAGCAATTTTATGAGTCAATAAGTCGAGATTCTTTTCTGTGGCAGTGAGCTTAGCTTGATCGTAGTATTTCAGGGCTTGTTGCAACTCCCCTTCAATGGTAGCAAATTTCGCGCGCAACAATAAGGCTTCTACAATCATGGGAAACATTTGTTGGTCTTGAGCCTTATTAGAGAATTGTTGGATCAGGGTTTTCGCCTCCGTCCACACTTCAGGATCACCAAAAGATTTTACCTCAAAGAGGAGGAGGTCACAGTAATTAATTGTGGCTAATGCTGTCCATTCGAACCAAATAACCTCTTCATTAACAATATGATTCAGTAGGACCTGAGCTTGGACTTTATCTTTCATCCGTCTACTTTGTTTTAAGACCAAAGCCTCTGCTAACTGGCTTCTAATGTAGATCTGTTTATTCGGGGTTCGAGTATGAAGCTGTTGAAGTTGGTTCAGGTATGCTTGTGCTCGAGTTTGATCCTGTTGGTCTAAGGCAAGAAGAATAAGATAGAATAAGGTATATGATGACCATATATTGTTCCCTATCACCTCCTCTAAGGCTAAACTCCGTTGAAAACACTCTATCGCCTTGTCCAGCTCACCTTTAGCACGATAGATTATACCAATATTGTCTAAGGTCGTGGCAATATCTTGGGGGTTACCAAGTTCCTCCTTTAAGGCTAAACTTCGCTGAAGATATTCTAATGCCTTGTTCAGCTCACCTTTAGCACGATAGGCATCACCAATATTGTTTAAGGCTAGAGCAATGTAAAAGGGGTTGTTAATCTTATCAAATAAGGTTAAACCACGTTGATAGTATTCTAACGCCTTATCCAGCTCGCCTTTAGTACGATAGATTAGACCAATATTGTTTAAGGATCCTGCAATATCTTGAAGGTTGCCAATCTCCTCACGTATGGCTAAACTTTGCTTCCAATGTTTTAATGCCTTGTCCATATCCCCTAAAGTATAATAGAAATTGCCTTGTACATTTTCGAACAAACCTACCCATAATGTCCCAGCTTGCCGTTCCTTAACCGTTAAGGTCTCTACAATAGAGTTTCCTTCCTTAATGGGCTCTAAAGCATCATCCAGACGTCCCAGTTTCCATAAGGCATACAGTTGAGCTATAAGCAACGCCAATGTCATAGTTTTATCATTCAGAGACACAACATTCGCACGGGCAGCTGTTACTACCTGTAAAGCATCTTCGAGCTTTCCTAAAAAAACTAAGGAGCGACTTTTATAATAAAGGCATTCAATTTGTTCGTTTTCAGGTAAGGAAGCAAATATTTCTTGGTGATCCTTCTGTGCTAACTGGTCTAGGACTTCCTGATACTTACCGTTCTCATAGAGGTCTTTAAGGGTCTTTACCAGCATTTTCAGTGTCTGCTCTCTTTATTTTGTTGAGTATGAAATGTATCCAGTATAATCTGAGATATAATATATAATGGTTATTCCTCTATCTGATATGAGTCTAGCATTCACATATTTTGCTACTTATCGTATACTATTTGACATTTTAAATTATGTTTTATATAAAAAAACTAGTTATACCAAACGTTTACCGAAATTGAAAAGTCTTGTATAGCTGAAACGATTATAACTGACATTTTGCGAAGTTTTACTGACAAAGATTACTCATACTGACAATTTCTATTTTCGATTAATGTCTGCTGATATAAAAGCTCTTTTGGATGTACATTTTAATAGCACAAAACTAGATAGAAAGTGCCTTTTTTAGCAGTAAACAGGTAATAATAATCAGTACATCTGCTAGTAGGCTTCAGATATATACCCTAGTATATATTTTTCTTAATCTAACCAACGTTTAACACTTGAAAAGGTTTATATTTATTTTGTAAATTCTAAATGTTACTTTACTTGAGTTAATAGAAATCACAAATACAAAGATCTATGTGTTCCAGAACTAATTCACTAAAAAACGAAATTTGATAATATCGAATTATCAGTAGTTTTTTAGGAAGTTTTTCATCTGGAATGGATTACCATGACCAGGATACACAGTATTCAAAGATAAAGTTATCAATTTAGCGATACTAGCATCAAAATTTATAGGATTATCGATCAGAGAACCCTTTATTGGTCCTTGTTTTTCATTATTTTCAAGTAGGTCACCAATGAACAGATCACCCTCTGTTGTATGAAATCCAATAGATCCACTGGAGTGCCCAGGGAGGTGAACAACTTTAGCACTAAATCCATACTCAGAAAGATCATCCCCTTCCTTGAGGTATATATCTGGGGTAAATTGATCACTCTTCTTTAAACTCATCTTGAATAATGGTAATATCATTTTAACAAGTTTTCTAATGATTATATTACGACTTCCTCTGGAATAGAAGAGATCTCCATGTTCAACCATTCCTAAATCATTTTTATGCATAGCTATTTTGCTCTGATATTTCTCACGGAGATACGCACAATTACCTGAATGGTCAAAATCCCCGTGCGTCAGTAAGATTAACATTAGATTGCCAGGTTGAACACCAACGTTATCTAGCATATTTTCAATGTTAATGCGTTGATTAGAAAACCCAGTGTCAACCAAGATATAACCATTTTTGGTTTTTATAAGATAACAATTAACACCTCTAAATGTAATGGCTTTAATTAATCCAAAAGTATTTTCATTCAACATTCTCACCTAATTTTTGTTGTATTAATTTTCTAATGACATAAATTGAACAAAACAAGTTAATTAGTTGTAGTGATTTGAAAAAAATTTAAACACAAAGAATCCTCATTACTTCTCATTTCACAAGATTCGTTTGAAGTTTACCATTTATTCTCTTTGATATTGAAGGAATCTTGTTTAAAACGAAGGAGAGGATTAACCAACCTATAATCAGATACATAAGAATGAATTTAAGAAGTGCGAATGTCGAATGTGTTATAGCAAGCCAGTTTGGAAATCCCATTGGATTAGTAGTCATCAAAAGGAGAAATATATTTTCTATTGCATCACAGATTGCACATAGAATGCCAATCCTTGCAATCATATTACCTAATTTCAGAGGTAAACTTCCTTGTTGATAGTCCCATGCTAGATATCTTGCACTACTATAGAAAAAGCAGCCATAAGCGATCATAAATACATAATCCACGAGATTTCCTAGAATAAAGAATGCAATATCCTCAGATTTCATCATAGCAAAATATCCTTTGATTATTTCGGCATTAAATCCTAATTGAGTGTCATCCAATGTACCAGCATATCCAGATAATTCCAATAGTATTATCACTAGAGTAGCTGTTGTTAACACTATTGGTAGGCTAATATAGATTAAACGTTTCATCAGGAGTTTTCCTGATGCTTTTAAACTTTCATTATTGGTTTGTTGAGATTCTTTCATATCCATTAATTTCACCTATTAAATGAATGAACGTTCATTCACTATATCGATTTATTTTTAAATGAATGAACGTTCATTTATATATGTTTCTATATTGAATAATTCTCATGAATTTTTCTTAAAGGAGATTTTTGCACAGAATGAGGCCTAAAGATCAAACCAAATATAATGCCATTATTGAAGCTTCTCTTAACCTGGTAAAAGAGTTAGGGTTTACTGATATTTCCATTTCAAAAATTGCAAAGCAAGCTAACATCTCCCCAGCTACAATCTACATTCATTTTAGGAACAGAGAGGACCTCTTCACAAAATTATATATAAAAATAAGAACTGATTTGAGTACTGAGATATTGCAGGGGATAAATGACAAGATGGACATTAAACAAATCTTCAAATCTATTTGGAATAATTCCTTCACCTATTATCTTAATCACCCTGATTCCATCATTTATCGTGAAAAATTCGAACAGACCCCAATGATGGAAAATATCGATCCTAAAGATTTCAAATTGTATAATTATGTTAATAATCTCTTCCAACGGGGTATTAAAGAGCAGATCATCAAAGATCTCCCAATTCCACTTCTAACTTCTTTCGCTTTTATCCCAATTATCACTTTGCTAAACTTCCATTTTAGGGGGGCTATTAACATGGATAAAACTAATATTGTTGAAGCATGTGAAATAGCATGGAATACTATTAAGATAAGTGACTCAGCTCAATAAAAGCTAGCTTTAACAATTATAGTACCAGTTTCGCATCCTGTAATTAAAATTCTCGATATTAGTATAATCTAAATATTTTTACTAGAGTTCTTAAAATGCATTCTAATGAACTTTTAAACTAATTAAAATTACTTGAGAGCTGTATAATGCTTTTGAATAATAAATTGAAGGATTGATTCAAATCCATCTGCATTTTCAGTTATTCCATAATATGCGACATGAGGAGCTTCCGTTAGAATCTCTGGTTCGTCAATGTGTTGCTGAATCAATTCATCTGGTCCCAATTCTACAAAAGCTATAGGTATTTGGTAGCCTTCATTCTCCTTTATTAATTTTTTATAAAAAGTTTTGGCCGCTTTAAAGGAATTTTCATTATTCGTTGAAAATAAAATAATTGCTCCTTCTTTTTCATTATAGTACGTTTTTGCGAGCTTATCAATTAGGTATGGGCTTATAGGCTGCATTAGATTTATTTTAACAGTTCCTTGATGAGTTTCAAAAAGGAATGATGCAATATTTAACGAAACAAGAGCTTTTTGATTTTCGATTTTATCTGGATATTTCTGAAGGAAGGCTTGAATAATATGATCAACAGGTTTATCGAGAAAACTAAGAATGGCAATATTAAATATCATATTTGGAGTAAGATTGTTGTTAGACAATTATGATCACACCTGTAGCAACCTAATCTCGCAACAATTACCATAGGTTTTTGTTCAGGATTACAGTTCTATCTATATAGAGAGCAAAATAAAAACACATCTTTTTATCCATAATGATATTCCTTGGATCTTCATTATTTTCAAGCGTGTTTACAAAGCTAGGTGAAAATTGATCAATTTATTTATTCTTTAATCTTAGGAACTAAGTAACATAATGAAACTATACAACCTCTTAAAAACTTAAAAAGATATTTTTACTAGCCCTATTTTGTATCTGAAAACCATTTCGATTACATTATATTAATTTATGACAATTTTCGCTTTCTCTTATGAAATATTATCTTAAAATTCCCTCTATCGTTCCAATTTATAATGTCGTCTATCAGCTATCCAATGGGGGAAACGTGATTTTATCGAATGAGTAGGTGAAACCACAACAGTTGAATCCCCCTCAGGGGTAGTTCGAAAGACTTTGGTATAAAGATATTTAATTGGATGGGTAATCATACCGGGAATTTCTGGTTCTTTTACATAAACAAGGAGAAAAATGGAGAAAATCATTAGTACACTCCTGATTAAGAAGATAATTGTAATATTGAGAAAAAATTCTATTATGAATCCACCAAGAATGGGGCTGATAAACATTGTTAATCCAACAAAAGTATTATAGACAGCAATGAGAGTAGTACGATATTGTGGATGGACTAAATCAAGAACCATAACTGTTAAAGCACTATTAAATATCCCCCACCCAAGCCCAAGAATGATCCAGGCCAAAAAACACCAATTAAATGTAGGAACAGAAAAATAATAAGGAATAATTATAAGGAGAGTGCTAAAGATAAGACAGAGGATACCACAGAAGAGAGGGAATTTTCTACCAAAATGATCTAATATATTATATTTAACAATAACAAGGTTAACAAAGAATTGAACTACTGTAGTTAAACTAGTTAATATAGACGCTTGAAAGAAACTAAAATGGTAATATTCAATCTCTAAAATAATAAAAAACGGTGAAGACACATTGACTGCAAAATAAAAGAAAGCTACAAAAACAGTAAAGACCCAAAAGGTTTTAAACTTTTCAAAATAAGCACTTATCTTCTCTATAAAATTTAATCTTGAAGGTTTAGCATGAACTGTTAGATTTTGATTAATAAAAATTATAGGATCAATTTTATATAAATTGTCTGCATCTGGTACACTTCTTTGGAAAATTGCTGCAGTCAATATACCTAAAAATGCAGTCCAGAAAAAAAGGATAAGAAAGGATATCTGCGGGTCTAATTTAAAATCATCGCTCAGGAGGGTGAATATAAAACCACCAAGCATTGCACCGATTAAGGTACCAATCAAGTTACCTTGAGTAATGCGATTAACACGTTGAGCTCGTTTAGAAGAGGGGATGTGATCAGCCATTAAGGAAGCTTGAGTTGGTGCAACCGCAGAAAAAAAAATACCTTGAAAAAACCGAAAAATAAGTAATAAAAAAGCTTGTCCTACTCCGAGAAATGCCATAGGGATGTAAAAAATAGCAGAGAAAAATCTGCCAGTAACAACAAAAATACTTGTTCTTTTTACCCTTACTGAGATACTAGCCCAGACAATTTGAAAAATATTGACCAATGAATACAGGCCAGATAGCCACCCAACTATACTTGTGGAAGCACCAAGCTGAGTAGCAAAAATAGGTAAAAATTGATCTACGCTAGCTTTACTAGCACTATCAATCGCATTAGAAAGGTACCATCCGTTGAAATTAACTTTTCGTGGCTTATTAACAGTCTCAGTAGTTTGACTCAAATTAGAACCCTTTTAATGAAAATGTATTAACTCTTACATTCTTTTTGAACCTTATTAATCAGTTGTTTTAGTGGTTTTCAATAATTCTCAAAAGTTTTTCTTCATTATCTGGAGGACGAATGAATCTCTTAGGTTTTTTTTGCCAGCTATTAACACTTAACTTCAGTAAATATGATCTTTGTTATATAGATAAAGGGGAAACATAACGTCGCATTATAATTCTTTAAAGAACTATTTCAGTTTGTTTTTAAATAAAATTTTGCTATTAACTCTTTTCTATTAACTGATTTTTAACTTTTTAAACAATTATGAGCAAGAAAACAATATCTAAATTGTAATTCTTTGGGTCAATCAGAAAATAACCTATTTCTTGAATGGTGGTTTTGGGATTAGGACTGGAGTATTTTTTTTGTATTCCTCGTAATCCTCTTGACCACCCCATTTTTCATCAGCACGGTTCTCAAGGATTGGAATCCCACTAACTCTAGTAAGAAGTAATGTGACAAAAA
>NZ_CDLCQJ010000047.1:0-4821 GCF_975850365.1 Candidatus Hodarchaeum mangrovi
ACAACGTGGATACTTCCATCAGGTGATACAGAAACTTTTGTTCCTCCACAGTACCTTTGTGTGGAGCCGTCATTGACTTTAATTGGTGTTTCAAAAGATAATCCACCATTCTGAGATTTTGCAAGGTAAACATTAGCAGAAATGGAATCTCGTTTTGAATAGACAACATAAAGGATATTATTACTATCAATTGCTACCCACGGATGAGCAAATATTGTTTCAGTTTCCGTTGATTGGATAATAATAGGAGTATAGAACGTCTGTCCACCATCAAGAGAATTTGTAAATAAAATTTGGCAATCCGTGAAGCTACTACTAGTATATGAAAGCCAAGTAACGTAAATTTTTCCATGATTACTAATCTCAAGGTTAACTGTGAAAGGGAGCCATGGAGGAACGTAATCAGTAGATGAATTACTAACTTTAACATCAGATTCAAAGGAGATTCCACGATCTATGGATTTATCGATATATACATTTGCTACTCCAGTTCGGTTATCTTTCCATGCGACGAATATATGACCATTGGTTTTGTCTATTGCTATAGCTGGGCTATCACATTGAACGGAAGTGCTTTCATTATCGTTAATCCTGAAACTTTCACTCCAACTTTTCCCATAATCATGTGAATAGGCAAAATAAACATGAAAACTTACTAAATCATTGCTATTCTCTACCCAATGGCCTTGATAAGCTATATAGACTCCACCGTTGTTATCTGTGGCAATAACAGCAAAGGAACCTTCAATCCCAGGGATCTTGATACTCTCTCCAAAAGAGTCACTAGTTTCACCTAGAATTTCTTCTCTAATTACCATCGTTGAGCTAAGGTCACCCTCAATGTATTGAAAACTAAAAATACAAATTAAAATGCTAATTAAAACAAATGAAGTGATAAAGCGAATATATGCCATCCTAAAGCATCTCTCTTTGGTTTGTCATTCATAGCTTTTTTAAGTTGTTATAATAGAGGTAAAAGCTCTTCTAGGTTCAAGTTTTTAACAATAACTGCATTAATTCATAGAAATATTACACATCTTCCTAAATTATACGGAGAATGAACATAGTATATGGATGAACAAATAGAGGAATAATATTTTATCTAAAGTACAACCTCAAAATGTATTTGTAGAAAAAAGACCTTTAAAAGAATATTTTCGGTGAAAAAATAGCTGTTATTATTTATTGACCTCTGACATTCTTTTTCTTCTAGATCAAGAATTATCCTTCACGATAAAAAGAGCTCCCTGAATAAGAAAAAAATCATCAACTTTAAAGAATACCATTCATTTTTCTGCTATATTAGTACAAAAGCCAATGTTAACAAGGAGTAATTAATAACGAATGAGCTTATCAATGCAGATTTCTTCTCTACGACATAGATCTTCCTGAAAACCATGTAAATCCAGATTATCCAAATCAACTGGAGTAAAATTTGCCCAACTACTAATAGGATTGTATCACTAGACAACAATCTAGTCATTCTACCAAAATAGATAAGTGAAAGGAAAAGAGATATTGGAAGAAATAAACTGCTTCCATTAATTACAATTTCAAAAGAGGTTGGTTCTGATTTTCTAAAAATTCTAGGAATAATACTTATTATACTAATCACACCGATTGAAGACATAATTAATGAGACAGCTGAAGAAAAATTGTTATTACTTTTAAATATAAAACAGCCTACCAATCCAATTTGTAAATCCATGAGAAAAAATAACAGTAGCGATAAACTGAATAAATTTAAGAACAACAACTTGATAGGATTATTATATATGATCTCAAATATGTTATTTATTAATCTCTCAAGTCTAGTTACTCTCATTGGTAGTTTTAAGACCTTAAAACTTTGTTTAGACTGGTCATTTAAGGAAATAATAGGAGGCAATACATCTTCTGTAAAGATTTCCATTATTAATTTCATTCCGTTTGTGGTTAAGATGTACTTCTTCGTTTCAGTTTGTTTGACAAGACCAGAATCAATTAGTACCTTCAGATGGTGATATAGTGTTCCGATTTTAAAGTTTAAATTCTCTCTAAAGTGTTTGATGGAACCTTCACCCTCATAGTAGATTTCTCTAATAAGTGTTCTGCGGTGAGGATGTGCCAATACGGAATATAACTCAGAATTAATGATCATTTAGCTCCTTTCGATTAGGTTTCATTTTCTTTTTTCAATTATAGAAATGACCAAGAGGGCTATTATACTTCCAATCAAAGTCACTATCAGTAGCGTGGGCTCATCTAAAGTCATTAAGCCAGGAACAGAGAAGATAATAGATGAGGATGTCAAAGATAACGTCGATGAGGGCTGTTGTGTTGTTGTCTCATCTAGATTATATGCCACAACTTTCAAATGAGGTTCATTATTTCCATACTTGTTTGCATTTTCCCAAAGAATGGATGTTAGGCCGAAACTAAATCCATAAATGTCTGATTGAATTGAAATTCTGTTTTTAATAACCAGATCACCTGTTAAAGGTGACCTCAATGTAATATTCACAGAAATAATTGCTCCGTGTGAGGATTCAACAGTTGTAGAATCGTAAAAGGTTGTGTAAATCTCTTCTAAGTTAATAGATGATTCATTTAATAAAAAAACTGAAGAGTTGACATTAACATTGATAATTCCTGTTGTATTTGGTTGAAGACGAAAATAGATGTTTATAGTATCTTTGAAACCATCCTCATCCTCATCATACTCAAGCCAAGTAGCATCTAGAGCTTTTTCAGTAATATCTGATTTCCATCCATACCAATCAATAGTTTCTGAAAGTTCTAGGGTGTTATTCATGAATATTCTCACATTAATTTGATATTGACCTTCAAATTCTGGTCTAAAGTCTAAAGTATAACCCTCCCCGTTTCCTGCTGTATTAAACGATTCATGGTGGTCGGTTATAAATTCTACAGTTTTATATTCAAGTGAAGTGTTATTCCAGAGTCTCACATGGATAATGGAATCTATTATAACGAAAATATCAGCTTGGAACCACAACATATATGTGATATCTATCCTATCAGCCTTACTATCCTCGTTGTCGTCATACTCATGCCAATTCACAGTAAAATCTATAGGTTTTTCAGCAGTTTGAATCGATTGTACTGAAACTATGGAAATTAATGAGACCATCAGAATTACTATACTAGTCAATGCTTTCCTTTTCATTTTCATCATTTTTTATCTAATCCTTTTTAATTTAATGTCTATGATCCATTTATCAGTATTATACTTAAGTATTGACTTACAAATCACTAGAACTCTCTTTATTCGGTAAATTTAGAATAGATTTCTGGTTATTATAAAAATTAACTCATTTAAAATATTTAGGTTCTAGGCGACTAGAACTTTTATTCATCTTGCTGTAACAAACTTTCGAAAAAAGATCCAAAACGAGTAAATCAAACAACTTAAGGCTAATAGTTATTTATCTCTCTACGGTTAAACTATAGAAAAAGGATAATTTAGTTATACATTGGAAAATTTGGAAACAGAAATAGAGCTAAGCTTTTCACATAAATTACTTTCAATCAATGCTAATATGATCACATTTCATACAAATCGTTTTTAATGAACAAATAATCAAAGAATGATAGTAAAATGAAACAAATTAGAGTATTAGGAATAGTAGGAAGTCCTCGCAAAGGAGGAAATACTGATATCATAACTGATGAAATATTGAAAGGAGCCAAAGAAAAGGGTGCAAGGACAGAAAAGGTTTTATTGAATGATTTAACAATAAAACCCTGTGATGGCTGTAATGTTTGTTTTAAAACTGGTGAATGTAAACATAAAGACGACTTCATTACCTTAAAAGACAAATTAAATGACAGTGAAGTCTGGATAATAGGGACACCAGTGTATTGGTGGGGACCAACAGCGATACTAAAAGCATTTATCGATAGGTGGTACGAATACGAATTGAAACGCCAATTCTTTCATGGAAAACGAGTCATACTTGTGATTGCTTCAGGGGGAAGTGGTGAATCTTATTCCCGGCATATAATTGGTATGATAGAGGATATTACACAGTATCTCGGGATACACCTAGAAGAGAAAATAGTTTGTACAGGAGTCAGCCGAAGAGGGGATGTAAAGAATAAACCTGAAGTATTGAAAAAAGCACTGGAAGTAGGAAGGAGATTGTCTTCATAAATATTTCATCATTAATAAAAAAGGTTACTGACCTATTATGGTTATACTAATCCTCCAATATGATTAACAATTTCGCTTATGATCTTTGGAGCTATCTCCAATGGAATATCATGCCCCATACCTTGAATTTTCAAAAATTTTGCTTTAGGAATAGATTTAGCAGTATCTTCACCACCCTCAATTGGAATGAGGGGATCAGCATCTCCATGTATTATCAAAGATGGAATATTTACTCTTTTAAGTTCTTCTTTACGACTACCTGAAGCAATAATAGCTGCTAGTTGACGACCAGATCCATTTGGATTAAATGATCGATCGTAAGCACGAGCAACTCGTTTTCTTACAAATTCTTCATTAAATGGGAGAACTCCTCCACTAAGGATTTTCCATGTTTCGACACCTTGTTTTATATTTTCATCACGTTCCGATTCAGGTGGAGCCAATAATACTTTCATTGCTTTTGGAGTTGCTTGAGGTAATGTTGGATCGCCAGTGGTAGACATAATTGAAATTAAGGTTTGAATTCGGTTCGGAAAATTGATTGCTATCGTCTGAGCAATCATTCCACCCATACTTACTCCACAAATATGTGCTTTATCAATTTTTAACGCATCAAGTAATCATATAGCATCTTCTGCCATATCGATTAACTTATAAGGAACATC
>NZ_CDLCQJ010000048.1:0-1676 GCF_975850365.1 Candidatus Hodarchaeum mangrovi
ATAAAATCACAACCTTTAGACAATCATCCTTAGTTAATATTTCAGTTTTCGGGTTGCTTAAAATTTAATCAACTGATAAAAAAATCTCCCGCAATCCGAAATCTAACTTCCGATTTCTACTTTCTCCAATATTTAATTAGTAAAACTCGGTTAAAAATTCCTATGGAAAATAATTCTAGAAATAACTAAAACTAAAATTTTCTATTCTTCAAATGAAGAATGACATTCATCCTTGATAGCACATGTTGGACAGACTCTCTGATTCATATAAACCACGTTTCCTCCTAGCACAACTATGCAACCAATTAAGGATAATAAAGCGAATACTGAGAAATTCAAAAAGAATGAAATGAATATTAGAACAATTGGTAACAGCCAAATAATCCCCATAAAAATCCGTGCAATTTTACCTTGACTTACCCACTTTTTCAAGAATAATTCTCTCCATTTCTCTACAGAAAATTGGGAGTTCATTTTAGTTTTGTAATAACAGTATCTACAAATCGTCAAAGGTAATATCAAACCAAAAACCAAGATAGAATATAGGAAGTATGAGACAGATAACCATATGTTGAGAAAAGAAATTCCCCAAGTTCCGATGGTTATCATAGCTAAAATAATTAAAAGACGTATGGGTCTATAGAAAGGACACTTTGGAAATATTCCAAGATAAGTGAGATTGGATTTATGACCTACCATTTTTGCTCAATACCAAGTTAACCTTAACTGGTCATTTTTTCATTTAAGCTTTGGTTTCGATTTTTTAAGGAAAGCTAAATTCCATCTACAAGCCTAAATCTTATATTTTAAGTAAAACAAACCTTGAAATTCAAAATATTTTCAAGAAAGGTGGTAATAAATGATTGAGATGATGTTAGCGGGATTTCTCTTTCTGTTCATATTAGTTTTAAACGTGGCAATGGGAGCGTTTGGCTATTTAATGGAGAAGAATAATTATGACCCAGATGCTGACCTAAAAAAGATTAACAAAAATCCCAAAAAATTCAAAATAGGTATAGGTTTAGCGCTTGTAGAACATGGTTGCGTCATTTTTCTCACTATTTTATTGTTCATCATTTCCAGTCCGTATAGCATATTGCTTGGAATCGTTTTACTTATCTTTAGAATAGTAGAAGGTTTGATTCAATATATTAATGAACCAAACTATTGGAAACTTATCAATATTGCAAAACAATATTCAGACAGTAGTGGAGCTGAAAATAATTCGTTAATTGATTTAGCTCAGAAAACATTCAAAACAAAAGATGTTAGATTCAAATTTGCTTTGATTTGTTGGTCTATTGGGACACTAGCTTTTTCAATAATTATTGTTACATCTGATGTTATACCTCAAATCATTGGATGGTTAGGAATAGTTTCTGGCATTCTCGTTGGTTTTGGGACTGGAATAAAACTAGTAAAACCAAAATTCAAAGGGGAAATTATTGGTGCTTTATTTGCAATGCTATTTGAAATAATCATCGGAGGATGGTTATTATTTTCTCCATTCATTTAAAAGGAGAGGTCGATAGAGTTAAAGTTTAATCAACTGCTGATTAAAAATCTCCCGCAATGCGAAATCTAACTTCAAAGGGGAAGTTATTGGCGCTTTGTTTGCGATGCTATTTGAAGTAATCATTGGAGGATGGCTATTATTTTCTCCATTCATTTAAAAG
>NZ_CDLCQJ010000049.1:0-12644 GCF_975850365.1 Candidatus Hodarchaeum mangrovi
ACAAAATTTCCACCAAAAAAAGTAACGTTCATATGAACAAAGTTCGTATGTTCATATATATATTTCCAAATAATTCTCAAAATGAAATATAAAGGATAATGATTTCTAAAAAATTAAAGTTTGATAATTTTCATAGATGTTGTCCTCATAATTCCCACACTTTTTTATAGATAAATATCTTAACAAATTTTCTGCGTGTATTTCTTTAAGCACATTAGTGCAATAGTGTACTTTAAGTTAAGTTCGGGTTCTTTTTATCCTTTTTTAATAACAGGAGATAGAAGAAAAAGTATAAATGAGATCAACTCAATTTTGATCAAAAAATCTATTAATTTGAAAGCTAATATGGGATTAGTTACCCTCTTTCCCTATTTTCCAGTACTTTATTTTATCCACTAATTACTAAAAAGGTTGAGTTTGATTTGAATGGAGAAAAAACAAAGAAAATTGCAGTTATAGGAGCAGGTCATATGGGACATGGTATTGCAGAAGTAGCACTTCTGTCTGGATATTCTGTTTACCTATGTGATCTTAACGATGAAATATTGGAAGAAGCTAAATCTTTAATTGATTGGTCATTGAATAAATTTGTGGAAAAGTCTTCCATCAATAAGAATGAATATCGGAGGTGTATGGAAAAACTCACACTCACCATTGATCTTGAAGCTGCCGCCAAAGCGACTGACCTTTGTATTGAAGCAGTTCCCGAAAAATTAGATCTAAAAAAAGAGATTTTTAAAAAGTTAGATAGATTTTCTCCTCAAAATACAATCCTTGCATCAAATACATCAACCATGAGCATTTCAAAGATTGGCGAAGTCACTAAACGTCCTGACAAAATAATAGGACTGCATTTTCCAACTCCACCTCCACTTGCAAAAGTTATTGAAATAGTTAGAGGAAAAAAAACATCTGAAAAAACGATGGAATTTGCCATCGATTTTGTGAAAAAAACGAAAAAGGAATACATTATCTCAAAGGATAGTCCTGGATTCATTTGTAATCGAATTATGGCTCCCTCTATGTTATTGATGCAATTAATTTTCGACCGCGATGAGTATTTACCCACTCAAATTGATGCAGCAGCATTAAATCAAGGAATGATTATGGGTCCCTTTGAACTTATGGATTATCTGGGACTTGATATTATTTTTGATAGTTCAAATTATTTAGCTGAGCATCTTTCTGAAGATTACAACCTAGTCCCAAGGCTAAAAAAGTTGGTACAGGAAAAAAAATTAGGCAGAAAGACTGGAGAAGGAATATATAAATGGGGTTCTGATGGAAAAAGACCAAATATTGATTTATCCAATCCAGCTGACTTTGATTTGATGCTTTTAATGAAAGTTCAAGTTAATGAAGCTGTGAAGGTTTTTGAGGAAAAAATCACTTCTATTCAGGACATTAATACAGGTATGAAACTTCATTACCATAATCCACTGGGGCCATTTGAATTGATAAAATCGATGGATTTAAAGGATTTAACAAGATCGCTTGATAAACTTGCAGATAGATATGGTAAAGAAGTGTTCCGTGCTCATAAATGGATTCGTGATGGTTCTATAAAGACAAGATTGAAACAAGAAAAATAAAAAGAAAAACCATTTTGTAATAGATAGTAAAGGATTTTTTATATTCAATTTTTTTCACATCTGCTAAAGGAGTAACTTCAAGAATGGATACTTATACAGTTAATCATGAGACAGCCCTAAAATTAGATAATTCAGATCCCCTTAAAAGTTATCGTAAGTTATTTTACATTCCAAAAGATACTATTTATTTAGATGGTAATTCATTAGGTTTATTATCTAAACCCGCTGAAGAATCCTTACTAAAAACAATCTCTGAATGGAAAAATCTAGGTATAAATGGTTGGTTTTATGGTAACCCAGATTGGTGGCATTACGGGGAATATTTCGGAGAATTGATGGCCCCTTTAGTGGGAGCAAAAGCAAGAGAAGTTATAGCTACTGGAACAACAACTCTGAATCTTCATACATTAGTCAGTGCATTTTTTCAACCTTCTGGAGAAAGAAATAAGATCCTAGCTGATGAATTAAATTTTCCTACAGATATTTATGCTTTAGAAAGTCAAATTAAACTTAAAAGCCTTTCTCCAGACAAACACCTTGTTTTCGTCCCTAGTCTAGACGGAAGAATGCTGGATGAACAACAAATCATCGATTATATGAACTCTGATATTGCTCTTGTATTATTACCGTCTGTATTATATCGAAGTGGTCAGTTATTAGATATTGAAAAATTAACCCAAGCAGCTCATGCAAGAGGAATTCCAATTGGATTTGATTGTTCTCATTCTGTAGGAGTCGTTCCTCACAAATTACATGAATGGGAAGTTGACTTTGCTATCTGGTGTAGTTATAAGTATTTAAATAGTGGTCCTGGTGGAACAGCTTTTCTATTTATCCATGAAAAACACTTTGATATGGAACCTGGTTTATCAGGTTGGTTTGGTTACGTTAAAAGCAAACAATTTGACATGTTATTAAATTTTGAGCATGAAAAACATGCTGGTGGTTGGCAGATCTCCAGTTCAAACATTCTCTGCTCCGCTAGTTTAGAAGGCTCATTGAAAATGTTTCATGAGGTGGGAATAGAGAAAATTAGAGAAAAATCAATAAAATTAACTGATTATTTGATTTATTTAGCTGATGAAATTTTGGTTAAGAAGGGTTTTACTATTGGAACCCCCCGAGTTCCTCAACACAGATCTGGTCATGTTGCTTTGGAACACGAGAAAGCAGATAAAATTAATCAAGAACTTATGAAACGAAATGTAATCACAGATTTTCGGAAACCTAATATAATAAGGATAGCACCAATAGCTCTTTATAATACCTATAATGAGGTCTGGCAGACAATCAAAATTATTGAAGCAATTATAGATGAGTAATTAAACTAAAAACGGAAAAATACCATATATTAAAAGCACTAATAGCATTAATAGATTTTTTTAGAAAATATATTAATTATTGTCTAATCTTCTTAATGCTGAGAGTCTCATTTGTTCTCTAAGATGAACACTAGAAATAATTTCTGTAGCGAGTAAGTGAAAGGTTTTTTCTACATTAATTTCTTCTTTTGCTGAAGTTTCGATATAATGGACGGTAAAATCAGCTTCTTCTTTTATGATCCGCGTTAAATTCTTCGCATATTCTATTCCTTGTTCAGTAGTTACTTGACTTTTAAATTCTGGGTCGCTTTTTAGGTCACACTTTGCACCAACAATAATAATTGGTCGTTTTCCTTGACTATTTAATGTCCAGAATGAATTTATCCAATTATGAAGGCCATTAAATGAACCTTGATTTGTAATGTCAAAAAAACATAAAGCACCTGCAGCTCCACGATAAAAGAGATCTACAACATCTTTAAAGCGTGGTTGACCTGCTAAATCCCAAATTTGAAATCTGATGTTATATATTGTCTCTGTAGGTTCATAATTTAATATAACTTGTTTTGATGCAAAATCTGCCCCTAAAGTCATTAAATATTGTGATTTAAAGGTCTCTCCTAACCAAGCTCGGCGAAAAGCACTTTTTCCTACTCCTCCATCACCTAGTAACAACATCTTTATCCAAAGATTTGAGCTTGACATAACCTAAACCCCTTTATAAAAATTTAAAGAATAAGAATAATATTGTAATTGAGAATAATTTTTCCTTGAAAGTTTACAAGGAATTTTTGTATTCCTATTCTCGAGAATTTAAATTAATTACTATTTTTTTATGAGATTATTCTAAGAATAGAGTAAATTTTTTTTTCATCATTAAACCGCTAAAAATATAAAAAGCTGATTATCTTGTCTCCATCAAATAAAATAGACTGTTTTGGTGTAATTTATGGCTGAAAAATCAAATTCTTTATTCAAAAAATGGATCAATGGACGATTTGATAGTAAAGTCGTTGTTTCGGTTACCCAGAAAGGGCAATATAAAAATTTTGATCTCTCTCTTATTAATGGACGACAATACAACACAAAATTCGGGAGTGCAATGTCTGCACAAGTAGGACCAAAAGACCTTAATGATTTGATTCAAGCACTTCAAGAAGTCCAAAATAAGTTCTTTCAATCTGGTCCTCAAGAAAGTGAATGAATTATTTACCTATCGATCATGTCGGAAATGGAAAGTTAACTTACTTTATTGAAACAAAGACAATTCTTGATCTTTGAGAACCTGTGAATAATTTATTTGGGAATAAATAACATCAGTATATTTTTCATAACAAAAATTATTGTAATATAACTTATTCTATTTGATATCCTTTGGAGTGAGAGTAACTTACCTCGATTGAAAACATTATTAGAGGCAATGTAGAAATTTAAAAAATGATGAAAGTATCAAATAATTGACTCTTAACGGAAGTCTTAATTTATATGCAACTTTATAATTCACTTACACGGAAAAAAGAGGAATTTATCCCTATTGAAAAGAAGAAAGTGCGTTTTTATTCATGTGGTCAAACAGTTTATGAAGATGCTCACATTGGGAATGCCCGAACGTACTCTTATTGGGATGTCTTAGTTAGATATCTCCGTTGGCGAGGATATGATGTATTTTGGGTTCAGAATTTTACTGATGTAGGCCATTTGACTGATGATGCTGATACTGGTGAAGATAAAATAATTAAAACCGCAATAGCTAAAGATATTCAACCAATGGTTCTAGTTGAGAAACAAATCCGAAAATTCTATGAAGATATGGATAAACTAAACATACAGCGAGCAGATATTTACCCCCGTGCAACTGGGGAAATACCAGAGATGATTGAATTTGTAAAGGATCTTCTTGCTAAAGAATATGCGTATGAAGTGAATGGAACCATCTATTTTGATGTTACTAAATTTTCTAATTATGGTGAACTTAGTCCAACAACTTACTCTGAGGAGACAGTAGGAGCACGAATAGCAGTCAATCCTGAGAAAAAAGACCCACGTGATTTCGCTTTATGGATAAAAGCTCCAGAGGGGCATTTGATGAAATGGCCCTCTCCATGGGGGATGGGTTATCCAGGTTGGCACCTTGAATGCTCGGTAATGAGTCAGAAATACTTAGGAACCACTTTAGATATTCATGCTGGAGGGATTGATCATTTACATCTTCATCATCCTAATGAAATTGCTCAAAGTGAAGCTCGAACAGGCCAAAAATTCGTTAATTATTGGATTCACGCTGCTTTCTTGACTGTAAATGGGGAAAGAATGGGAAAATCTAAGGGAAATTTTATTTTGGTACGAGATCTCTTTAAAGAATTTGACCCTATGGTTATTCGGTTATTCCTTGTTAATTCTCATTATAGAAAAAGTGTAGATTTCAATAATGATGCAATTAGCCAAAACCAAGTCCTTTTGGATCGTATTCGAACCTCATTAGCAGCATTAAAACAAGCTAATGGTGGAAAAGAAAAAGTTCTCCGTGAAAGCATCACACGAGTTACAACTGACTTCATCCAAGCTATGGATGATGATCTTAATACAGTTGGAGCTATTCAAGCTATTATGCAATTCGTAAAATCAGTAAATAATGCATTTGATAATGAAAGGCATCTTCTTGCTGAAGCAAGCGATCTAATTGTTACATTGATGGGAATTTTAGGGATAGATTTACATATAACTGATGTTCAGGGAGTTATACCACTTCATTCATTAATTAGTCTGATAATAGTATTACGAAACGACCTTAGGAATATAAAACAATTTAAACTTGCAGATGAAATTCGTTCAAAGTTAATTGATATTGGAATACAGCTTGAGGATAAACCTGAAGGGACAATATGGAAATTTAAAAGCTAATCATATCAAAATAATTTAAAGTTTTAATTCTTTTAACTTCGCTGCTGAAGGTACTCCTTGTGAATCCCAATTTCTAAGTGAGTAGTACTCCTGTTTTGCTTTTTCAAAGGCATTTTTATCTATCAATTGTCCCTCTGGATCTCCTTCGGGAGCCTTCTCAGTATAGAATCGCTTTGGTAATATATCATCTTTGGCTGTCATTCCTTCACGGACATTAAATAGCCTTGTTTGATTCCAAATTCGTTCACCTGTCTGAAGATATGATTGAGGAGTATAATTAAACCCTGTTGCCATATTAAGCATCTCGACCATTTCAGGGATCTCAAATGGAAGAAAATCACAAAGAACAAGAGAAAAACATACAGCTCGTTCATCTTGAGATTCTTTGACAAATTTCGCTACTCCATCGAAAGAAAATCGTTTAAGAGAACCAGAAAGCTCTGCTCCTGGAGTCCAACATCTTTGATGACAACCACCACGATCGGAAGTACTATAAGCTAATGCCATTCCAAAAGATCCACGGGGTTCAACTCCTGCCAGTTCCAGACCTTTTACTTGCACTGCAAAATCAGAGGAATTCAATCCTAAAGATTTAGCAGCAATTAAAGTTCCACTAGCAAATAAATCTCCCATTCCCTCTCGATATGCTATTTGATGTAGAAGCTTGTGTTGCGCATCTGCGTTACCAAAATGGAGATTTGGAATTTCTTGCTGTTTCAAGATTTTTTTGTTTGTACATTCCATTGCAAACGCAATCGTACTACCAGCAGTAATTGTATCAATTCCTAGATCATCACAGATTTCATTTCCTTTTGCAATAGCTCCTAAGTCACCAATACCGCAGCTTGCACCTAATAGAGCTGATGTTTCATATTCTGGTCCATCAACTTGTAATCCACTGTATTTTCCTTCATTAAATCTTGTTGTTTTACCACAGGCGATAGCACAGCGATAGCAGGCAGTATGTCCTACAACAAATTTGTCTCGCATATATTCCCCTGAGATATTTTCTGCTTCCTTGAAGACTCCAGATTGAAAATTATGTGTTGGAAGAAAGCCAGCTTCATTAGCCATTTTCACCCACATTACAGTTCCAATTTCATGCCTTCGTTTCACACCAAGATTTTCCCGAACTGACTTAGCAAATTTTCTAGTTAATTCTTTGAACTGGGCTGTATTATTTGTCTCTATCGCATTAGTACCACCAGTTACGATAGCTTTAAGTTTTTTGAATCCCATTACTGCTCCTGCGCCCCCTCTGCCGGCCATATGGGTTTTATCGGTCATTATACTGGCATATGTTACTAAATTTTCTCCAGCTGGTCCAATTGAGACAACTTCCATCCCTGGATGGGTCTTCTTTAGAATTTCTTCTGTTTTATAGGTACCTTTTCCCCATAGTTTAAGGGCCGAATGGATTTCAACTCCTTCAGAAGATACTTCAAGATAAACTGGTTCATTTGATTTGCCATGAACAAAGATATAATCATAACCTGCTTGTTTTAATCGATGTCCAAACTTACCTCCTATCTGACTATCTAAAAAAATTCCTGTATGAGGTGATTTGGTCACGACGCACCACCTTCCAGAGGTTTGAACCGATGTACCAGTCAAGGGACCAGTCATATAGAGGAGAATATTTTCTGAGCTCAAAGGATTAACATTGGCTGCAAGAGAATCATATAGAATTTTTGCACCCAATCCCTTCCCTCCAATAAAATGTTCTGTTAATTTAGGATCCGTGGGAACTTGGTTCAACTTTTCGGAGGATAAATCTACATCTAAATACTTTCCCATGTAACCCATAATAACACTTCACAATTAATTCTTTTCATGAATATTACTTTGTTAAACTTCGGTGTATATCAAGGATATCGGTTAAGAGTGCATATCCAGTTGCTTCTCTTCCAGCACCAGGTCCTACAATCGTAATGTCACCTAGATATTTTGTTGTATATGTCAATGCATTGATTGGTCCTCCAACGGATGCTAGAGGGTGATCAAGTGGGATCTTTTGAGGTTTGACAAAAGCCTCTACTGAACCATCATCCTTAAGTTCTACTCCAGCGATTAATTTCCATCTTTTTCCTTCTTTCTTGGCTTCCTCAATATCTTTTGAAGTAATTTTTGTAATTCCTTTACAAGGAACTTGATCCTTTGTTATATTTGCCCCAAGTATAACATTAGATAATATCACTACTTTCCCAAGTGCATCATAACCTTCAACATCTGCTGTTGGATCAGCTTCAGCATAACCAAGCTGTTGAGCTTGCTTAAGTGCGGTTTCATATTCTAATCCTTTTTCCATTTCAGAAAGTATATAATTGGTTGTTCCGTTCACGATTCCCATAATTTTTGTAATCTTTGAACCTGCTAAATTGTTCAAACCAAGGCTGATTGCAGGGGTTCCACTTAATACCGTCCCTTCAAACTTAAGCTGTACACCATTTTTCTCTGCCATTTTTAATAAATCCTTTGCTGCTAAAGCAATGGGTCCCTTATTTGTCATAACTACATGCTTGTAACATTTTATTGCAGCTTTAACATGGCTTATAGCGGGTTCTCCCGTGTTTATATCGGTCCAGCTTGCTTCTACTACTAAATTAGCGTTGGATTCCGTTATAGTTTTAATACTATCCCAGCCTTTTATTCCTTCTGGGTAATCATTAATTTTTCCAGTTTCCTTGACTATTTTGAGAAGTTTAGCAAGGTCTAATCCATTTTCATCGTAAACAGAACCCTTAACTTTGTCTGCAATAGCCACAACTTTAAATTGAAAACCATATCTATTTTTCAATTCACTTTTCTGTTCAAGAAGAATTTCAGTTAAACCTTGACCAACTACTCCCCATCCGATGAAACAAATGCGTGTTATATCTTTCATGGTTAATACTTCCGATACAATTATTCAAAAGCATTTTTTATTAGTTTAATTCCCTTTTTTATTGTTTCAATTGATGTTGCATATGAAAAACGTAAATAACCTTCTCCATTTGACCCAAATACTGTTCCAGGTAAACAGGCTATCCCGTGATTTAAGAGATGATCAGCACATTCTTGGGAGGTCATTCCAGTCTTAATGATATTTGGAAACACATAAAATGCTCCTTGAGGAGTCAAACAGGAGAAACCTTTTACTTCATTCAATCCTTTCACAATTGTCTCCCGACGTTTTCTATATTCTATCATATTCTCATGGATTGAATCTTGTGGGCCTTTTAAAGCAGCTGTACCAGCTTTTTGTATAAATGAGGAAGTACAAGAAACACCTATAGAAATAAGAAGGTTCATTCGATCGATCATTTTTTCAGGTGCGATTATCCACCCAAGTCGCCATCCAGTCATTGAATAGGATTTTGAAAAACCATCAAGAAGTAAAGTTCTTTCTCTACATTCATCCCGAACAGAACAGGAATAAAATTCTTCATCATATATCATTTTAGAGTAAATTTCATCAGATAAGATATAGAAATTATGTTCTTCAGCAAATTCCGCGATCCGTTGAATTTCTTGTTTTTTCATTACTGATCCAGTCGGATTTTGTGGACTATTTAGAATAATTATTTTAGTATTTATCGTGATTTTGTCTTCTAAATCAATTGGGTTCAAACGAAATTCATTTTCTTCTTTTATTCGTACTGCTTTATCTCCTGCGTTAAGATAACTTACTACAGATCCATATGTTGGAAATCCAGGGTTTGGATAGATAATTTCTTGGTTTGTATTATCTATTACTGCTCTTAGGGCATAATATACTCCAGAATTAGCACCAGGAAGTATTAAAACTTGGTTGAGAGAAGGCTTGAATCCACGCGTATTTTGAACTTCGTCTCGAATTGCTTCTTTCAGCTCATGGATACCACTTGATTCCACATATCCAGTGAAGTTTTCATCCAGAGCATCTTTTGCAGCTTGTTTAATATGTTCAGGCGTATTTTCGTAAGGTTGTCCAATTTCAAAATGAAGAATTTTTTTTCCTGCTTGTTCTAGATCTTTAGCCTTAGCCAAGACTTTGAAGATCCCTGCACCTGTCTTTCTTAAGACATTATAATCAATCATGATACTCACTTAGTAGTTATCGATGGTGTAAATTTTGAGCTGCAACAAAACTGATACCATTTTCAGTTAATTTTTTTGCTGTTTCGTTTACTGCAGCATGCCGATCAAGATAATTGACCTTTAAATATTCCCAATGCCCTGCATTTATAATTTCATCTTTTGCTCTAAAATAATCAAGAATATCTGTTGGATGTTCCCGAACACTATCAATCTCCACAGGACCACCCTCATGTTTTGCTGAAATGTTTTTTAAATGTTTTGCCAATTCTATTAATTCTTCTGTTCGATCATATGGTTGACGAACAATTGATTTGATGGTTTCTACGATATGATGTTCGAGTCGTACAATATTTTCGAGTCCAAATTCTTTACGAATATAAGCACTAAGTTCTATTGTTGTATTGTTTACAGCATTTGAAAGATTAAAGCCAATTAATGGACTTGTACCATCTTTTCGTGCAAATAATTTTGCAGTCATTAAGGTCCATAAACAGCTGTAAGGATTATCATTACCCATGAAAACCGAGATTTTAAACTCATTATCAATCCCAAGCTTATGTAGCATATATCCTAGAAGGACTGTTCCTGGGTTGATATTCAGGACTTGTTTTACCCCATATTTTGTGTAGAAATATAAAAACTCTTCTATCCATTTTAAGGCAAAGTTATTTGGTTGGCCTACCCCTCCAAAATACCCCGTAATCGTTTCTGGACCACCGAGATGAATATTAACGGGAAAACCATCAGGTCCAGGTGCAGTTCCTTTTGTATCAAGAGTTTCAACGTATGATGCCCCAATTATTTGCATAGCTGCTGCCATAGCAAGGAGATCTCCATCTTCTTCCTGTTCTTTCATTCTACGAACCCGGATGATTCGACCAGGCATCAACTCTTCTTTCTCAACTGACTGTTTAGCTCCAACTATTAAGAATGGGAAATATTGACAGGATGAAAGCTCTAATGTAACAGCAAATGAGTCATCAAATGAAGTTGAGTTATATTTATCTCCTAAAACTTTTTTTCGGTATTTATCTATACTTATGAAAGCTTCTTGGTCACGTTGTTTTATTAACCAATTTAAATCCTTAATATAATCAGGTTGCTTTTTATCAAGCTGACTGATTAAATTTTCAAGTTGACCTGCTTCTTTAGCTCTGCGATTAATTTCATTGATTCCTCCATATCTATCAATAATGTCGAGAAGGTCATTAATCAGAGGATTATTTTCATTTAATAAGAAATTATTTATTTCTTGAACATTTTTTTCAGGGATCTTCAGTTTCTCTCTTATAGAATCCATATTCGGGCCTCCAAAGTGATTAAGAAGGAAAAATATCATTGGATAGATTCTACATTAATTCATGTAGAAATACTCCAGAATATGTATGGAGAAGATGGGTTCTTAATTTATTTAAATATATATAGGATGAATATAAAATAAACGAATTGGAAAAGATCTATCAAGAAAAAAATATCAACTCAGTAATATTCTCCCCAAATAAGATTAATCCCCAAATATTTTTTCATTTTTCTAAAATATCCATAATATTAATACTCAATCCTTCAAATGATGGAAAATCCCAATTATTACATACACAAAGAACTTTTAATAGATGAAATAACATTTGATCCGTATCGAGAAAAATGTGAAACAAACAGAACTATCATTTAGAAAATTAGAAATAAGGTATGTGAAAAACTGATGAGTCGACCAACAGCTTTTGTAATGGTGAATGCAGAAATTGGAGAAGAAGAAGAAGTACTACGATTTTTAAAAGAAGATATTAAAGTTGATGAGGCGTATGTGGTATATGGTGTGTATGATCTTGTAGCAAAAGTATCGGCAGATTCCATGAAAATTCTTAAAGACATGGTAATAAATCAAATACGCCAAGCTAAAGGAGTTAGATCCACTCTTACTATGGTAATAGTTCGTGATTAAAAAAGTCTCTCTATTTAAGAACTATATAAGTTATCAAGTTTAAATATGAAATTACACTCTTTTATGGTTGTGTTACTAATTTGCAGCTATTAAAAGGTATATTATTGTAATTATTTTACATGTTCAATCGTGTATATATTTTTTATTTGTATTTTCTTTGCCTGTTCGATGAGATAAAACCATGAATTTCAAGAATTCTGCAGACATAGGTAGATATTTATAAAAGATTTATTATTTATTCTTTGTACTTCATAACAAATCAAATTGGAAATTGAAAAAGGTAGTAATTAAGAATTCAGAGTAAGAGGTCGTTATAAAAAATGAGTTTGAGAAATTATGTAATTAGACGATTATTGCTTAGTATACCATTATTTTTTGGAATTTCGATTATCCTTTTTGCGCTAATGATAAATGCACCAGCTGATTATGTTGATATATTACGGCTGTCAAATCCAACAATGACCCCCGAAGAGCAAGCAAATATAAGGCACAATCTAGGTTTGGATCGCGAACCAATAGACCAATATATTTACTGGTTATTAGGCTCTAATTCAAAACTAGGAGACTGGGGTAATTTTTTTCAAGAATTTGCTGATTTTGTTGTTTTTCTTCCGTTCCGGTTTGTACAGGATGCTGACCTTTTTGATTTAGGAATTGCTGACTCCAATTTTGAACCAGGCTTTGCTTTCGGAAATATGGGGCGTTCATTTACGGGATCGAGTATTAACTCCATAATTGGAGCTCTCGCATGGCAAACAATTAAGTTACAATTAGCTTCATTACTAATGAGCTTAATGATTGGCATTCCATTAGGAATATTCTCTGCAA
>NZ_CDLCQJ010000050.1:0-13133 GCF_975850365.1 Candidatus Hodarchaeum mangrovi
CAATGATTGCCAAAGCAAAGAAGATTAAGATGAAACTTAAATGTAATAAAATCTCTTCACGATAATGCTTCCAAGTAAATAATGTATGATACGCTAGAAAGAATAAAATAAGAGAAGTAAAAAGTGTTAAAGGAATAGAAATAATACCTAACAAAATCATAATTCTTTAACCTCCTTGTAGACTCTATCAACATATTCCTCTGCAAATTCTTTCAGTTTCCCTTTTATGACCATTCCAAGGAGTGTTGAGGGTTTTAAACGTAAAATTTCAGCAAACTTCTCAACTTCGTGTATTGTTTCGAGATCTAATCTAATAGTAATAGCACTGGTTCGAGGGATTGTCTTTTCCTCCAAAAATATTCTTTCTTTATATTGAGCTGTGTACGTCGTACACGAGACTATTTTATCTCTTTTGATAATTACTTTCTCCCGAATCAAGCCCCTTCAGATGGTATGGAAATGCTCAGATATGAAAAAAAAACGTTTCCTTTTATTTTTTTCTTGCTTTTTATAACTTTTCTCAATTCATTAACTTCTAATAATTCTTTAATTTCTCCTTTCGACATCAATAATGAAAATGAAGCAAAATTCAGTAATAAAAATCTGTCTAAAAGGCTAAACAATGTCAATGTAGTTACGGATAAAAATGCTTTTTTACCTGTATCAAATATTACCATCAGTGAATATCTAGATGAAGAATTCGTCTCAAATTATAATGTATCAATACTTTCACTTAATAGTACTCATATTAAGGTTCTTTGTGATTATGACAAAGAAGTTGATTTTTATGGAAATCCTATTCCTTCCTCATTTTATTCATTTGTGAATCGTGCAAGTGTACAACCTTATTACAACGTTTCAAATTATTATGGTCTTTTTTCCTGTTTGAAACAAGATTATTTTGATTTTTGGATTGATGAGAGTAATTTTTCTGTCGGAAATACCTTGGAAATTCAGGGGATGCTATTGACCATATCTGAGACACCAATAAACCTAGCTGGGGTTGGTACATTTAATGCCTGGAAATTATCAGGAATTGACCCTTATTCTAATCCTGTAGCACTATATTATGAGAAGAATACTGGATTATTTTTAAGCCAATACTTTGTTTTTATTTCATCAATTTGGTTAAACCTTACAAAAGCTGAAATGAGTCAGATACCAATAGATTATGATGGTCCAAAAATAAAAAACCTTTCACCAACCAATAATTCAGCTAGACCTTCAAATGCACCTGTGATTTGTACTCTAGAATCACTATATGGTATAGATGAAATTTTTTATCAATGGGATGAAGGTATAAACCGTTCAATAGATTCATCAATTATCGAAACAAGCTTTCCCCTAGATGATGGTTCTCACTATTTCTATATTACCGCTATTGATAATCTTTTCAAAACAAAAAATTATATATTCCATTTTATAACCGATAATACACTTCCAGGGATAAATCTTGAAGATTATAAAAATAATAGTCAATTAAAAGGAAATTTACAACTAAAAATTAACATAACTTCCTCAAATAATAGTTTTCTTTTTAATTGGGATGGAAATCCAAATATGACAATTTTAGGTGCGGAAAGCGATTTTATTGGGACATTAACAACTCCGCAAACTGAGGGGCTACATATTATATCGATTTATGTAAAGAGTGTAACTGGGGTTTGGAGTATGATAAAATATCATCTAATAATTGATAATACTCCCCCTATTATTTATCTAAAAGATTTTCTTAATAAAACAACAATCAAAGATTCTCTTATTTTGAAATATAATGTTTCTGAGAGCTGTTCCCTGCGCTATAATCTTGATAATGAGACTCCAAAACTTGTTCTAGTTGAACCATTTCAAGACTATAGCTTATCTTTTCTGTATCTAATTAATGGATCTCATACATTAAACTTAAATGCAACAGATCTAGCGAATAATTCTAAATCTACACTTCTTTTCTTCAATATTCACGCAGGGGTACTTGATTGGCCAATTAATGTATCAGCGGAACAACCAAATTCATTCAGAGTGATTGATTCAGAAGGTAAATATTGGTTTACACTAATAATTGCTTCAAAGATTGATCAAAGATTCACTGTTTCCCTTCCAAAAGAAGGAGTCCCCAATATGTCTGAGAATATGTTATTCCTTACTAGTTTCGTTTGTGATGAACCGAATGAAATTATTTTGATTAGTTTCATATATCCAATTACTAATTCCAATGAAAGCATATCTGATTTTATTGAAGTATATCAATGGAGTTATTGGGATGTGAATAAGCAAGAATGGATTGGAATAGAAACTATTTTTAACAACATAAAGAATCAATGGGAAGCGACAATCGAAAGAGGTGATATACAATTTTTTGCTTTAATTATGACAGGAGATACTATTACTCTCGAATCGATTATTCCAGGTGGAGGTCAGGTATACAGTTTTGAGCTTCCTATACTTTTAACAGCTCTTTTGCTATGTTATAAAAGAAGAAAAAAGAACACTATAAACTGAGGTGATATTAAATGTCAAAAGATAGAATACAATATTTAGAACTACCTTTTTTATCAATACAGAGACTATTAGCAGGATTAATTGATGTGATCATAGGAATTATAATAGCTATAATTTGTGACATTGGAGCCCGATTGGAATATGAAATACTCTGGAAAAATATCTTTCCATTCCTAGAAGATCTTTTACCGATCCTAGTGGTAGTGTGGTTCATTATTTTCTTTCCTTTGTACTACTTTTTATCTTCCAGTCTTACAGATGGTCAAACTTTAGGAAAGATGCTTCTAAAGATCAGAGTGGTCACTAGCGATAATCAATCAACAAAGAAACAGTTCAAACTGCACCTTAAGAGAACTTTTTTTATTAAAGCTGGAACAAAGGTAGTTAAAGAATTCGATCCAGGTGTCAAAGGTCTATAATTAATTTGGAAGTGCCAATGGTGGGAATCATCGAACTAAAAGATGTTAATAGAACTTATAGAATGGGTAGTTCTGAAATATTTGCTCTTAAAAATGTAAATCTCACATTAGAGTCTGGTCAAATTGTCGTTGTTCTTGGTCCTTCAGGTTCGGGCAAGACCACCCTTTTAAATGTCATTGGTGGAATTGATAAATGCAAAGGACATATTTCTATTGATGGTAAAATTATTACTAAAATGAACAAGAAGGACTTGACTAGATATCGTAGATCCACCGTTGGTTTTATCTTTCAATTTTTTAACCTTATTCCAGTTTTTTCCGCACAAGAAAATATTGAATATGCAATTGAATTGAGTCATACCTCACTTTCACGAAGAGAAGTTGTTCAGAAAGCTTCAAAGTATCTTGAGGCTGTAGAATTAGAGAAAAAAGCGCTTTCCTTTCCTTCTAGACTTTCGGGAGGAGAACAACAAAGAGTTGCAGCTGCCCGAGCATTTGCAAAAGAACCTCGTTTACTTTTATGTGATGAACCAACAGGTGAATTATCTGTTAAAGAGGGTAAGAAAGTTCTTTCAATTATCCAACAGATGGTGAAGGATCGAAGTGATTTACTCGTTTTATTAGTTACTCATAATCAAGAAATATCTAAAATAGCTCATAAGGTAATCAGATTGAGGTCAGGAGAGATTGATTCGATTACAGATCAAAAACCGATAGATGCATCACAGTTAAATTGGTGAGAAGGTCAAAAGTAATGGCAAAGACAATTAAAAACATTATAAGAGCAATAAAAGCAAATAAATTACGTTTTCTCACAATTTCTTTTGTTATTGCTATTGGTGTTTCCTCGTGGAACATGATGATAATGGCTTTTCTTGACATGGATTTCACCTATAAGCAAGCTTTCAGACAGTATAACATGGCTAGTTTTACTATTCAGACTGCTAATCCAGGAGGATCTGGTAGTGATGCATGGATTGATTTTGATAACCTTACCAGTTACCTAGATGAATTTAAACAATCAATTGCTGTTGTTGAAAGTTATGAATTAAGGGTAGTTTATGATACAAAATTTATCATACGAGGAAATAGTCAGAATGGAAGGCTTATTGCCTATAAAACAACTGATACAGAAGGTAATTTACGTCTACAACCTGATGTCAATGGGATAGAAATATTAGAAGGACGTGAATTCACTCTTGCAAGTCAATATCAAAATGTTTGTTATGTAGAGGGGCATCTAGGAGAATACTGGAAATTAAAAGAAAATGATTTCATAGGATTAGGAGACCAAAACATCCCCTTTCAGGTACTTGGTATTGTTGCCAGTCCAGAATATTTAATGAATATGGGTTCTTATGCTGATTTATTACCATCACCTCGTCGTTTTGGGGTAATCTTTTTACCATTACGAGTAGCACAAAGTATTCTTAATGTTCAAGGTAAAGTAAACGAAATATCAGTAAAATTGGATTGGTCTTTATCACAAAAAGAGCGAAAAGATATTGCAAATCAATTAAAAACTTTTTTAGAAGATGAAAAAGGATTAAAACTAGGTGAACCCGTAGATTTAGATGAACAGGTAGCTTATTGGTTGCTTCGAATGGATATACAAGAAGCACGGGAATTAGGTTATGTTTTACCAATAATACTACTTGGAATGGCTATGTGGGGTTTGTATGTATTATTAGGGAGGATGGTTGTGGCTGAACGTAAAGATATCGGTGTAGCACAAGCATTAGGGTACAGTAGAAAAACCATTATTTTACAATATGTTGGAATTGCTTTATTAATATCAATTATTGGTACAGTTATAGGAACACTATTAGGAGTTATCATAGCAAGTCAATTTAGTCCTGCTTATGCGAAAACTGTTACGGTACTGTTTCCAGTATATACAAGAATGGATCCAATAGTAATCGGAGCAGGTTTCATTTTAGGAATAATAACTGGTTTGTTTGGAGGGTATCTTCCCGTTCGAAATGCTATCCAACCTCTCCCAGCCGAGAGTCTACGTTTTGATCCGTCTCTTCATATTACGAGTGGTCAAATACCATTACTTGAAAGGATATTAAAGAGATTTAGGATAAAATTGAGAACTACAGGCTTTAAATTGCCACTTAGGAATTTTTTTAGGTCCAAAAAAAGGACATTTTCGTCAATAATAGGAGTCATTATTTCAGTAAGTCTGATATCATGCATGTTTGCCATGTTTGAGTCGATGAATATAGCATTGTCAATACAATATCAGGATATCGAGGATTGGGATCTTCGTGTTGATTTCTCAGAGGTCCCAACGAATTCGTCTAAAATTGTTTCAGCAATCAAACAAATAGATGGAGTGACAGCTGGAACTTATTCTTTAACTTCTGGTGCAACAATCTTTTCAAATTTCTCGTCAAATACTAAAACCATTCAATTAATTGGATTAAAAGACTCCGATGGTTATTTAGGACATGCTTTTGAATTTAAGTCAGGAACTTATGACCCTGAAGGAATTATCTTGAGTGTTCCCGTAGCAGAAAAACTCAAAGTCAAAGTAGATGATATTGTAAGTCTTGAGATTCCCAAATTGACAAAACTTGTTTCAACTGCCCCATTAAGAGCCCATTTTGAAATGGTTAATGTTTCTTTTCAAATTTCTGGAATAATTGATGAGTTTAATGGATTGGTTTCGTACTTGGGTCTTGATAAACTGAAAATTGTAAGTAATTTCCCTGGTGATCCTGCTAATTCCATTTTATTAAAAGTTGAGAATCCAACAATAGAAAAATTGAATGAAATAAGAAGTACAATTAAAGAAAAATATAATTACAATGTAAGAAACATTTTTACAAAAGAGGAACAGACTAGTGACTTATTGGTATTAATGAATGCTATGTATTATATTGTATATGCTATAGTTGGATTTGCTATGGCATTAGCTATTATAATGGTTTATAATACGGTTTATATAAACTTACAAGAACAGCAACGAGAAATTGCGACTTTATTAACGATAGGAACACCTAATAGAAGGATAATTAGGAATGTAACAATTGAAAACTTAATTGTGACTGTTATTGGTTCAGTGCTTGGATTGATTTTTGGATGGGTTCTTCTATGGTTTATGATGGATGTTGTATTAGAAATGGAATTCTTTCGAATTCCACTATTTATGAGTAATAGTACTATTCTCCAGAGCTTTTTCTTCACTCTGATTGCTGTTTTGATTGCAGAATATTTCCCATTACGTAGAATCCTGAACTTAAATCTTGCAGAAGCTACCAAGGAAAGGGTGGTTTAAGGAGGTATAAAAAATGGCATTAATTGAACTGAAAAACGTCATAAAGACCTATACGCTTGGTGAAACTACTACTGTAGCTCTTGACGGCATCAATTTAGAAATTGAACAAGGAGAGCTTGTGATTATTTATGGCCCGTCTGGAGCAGGGAAGACCACTCTTTTAAATCTTATTGGTGGACTTGATATCCCAACCCAAGGGGAAGTAATTGCTGCAGACATTCCTGTATCTACTCTTTCTGCTCAGTGGTTGACAGTATACCGGAGAAAAAAAGTGGGGGTTGTGTTTCAATTTTTCAACCTGATATCCCGATTAACTGCCTTAGAAAATGTAGAATATAGTCTAGAACTAGTAGGAGTTAAAGAAAAGTATAAAGGAAAGGATAAAGTTTCCTTTAACTCTAAAGTTATCAAAAAGAAGGCAAAAGAATATTTAGAAAAAGTCGATTTAGGTGATAGAATGAATCATTTTCCCTCTCAACTGTCTGGAGGAGAGCAACAACGAGTCTCAATCGCAAGAGCTTTAGCGAAAGAACCCGAAATTCTGCTAGCTGATGAACCGACAGGGAATTTAGATTATAATATAGGAAGGAAAATATTAGAGCTAATGGAAGCCATGACTGGGAAAGCATTGAATAGAACAGTCTTTATTGTTACTCATAATGATGCCATATGTCCATTAGGGGACCGTGTCATCAGATTATCAGACGGTCAAATAATAGAAAATTATACTCAAGAATATACACCAGCAAAAGAACTTTATTGGTAAATACAAAGAAATTTAATAATAATCTATAGATTTAAGATATATCTAGATTTTAGAGCATTTGAAGGACACTAACAATGAGACTTGTTAATGTAGAAATGAATTAAATTACTAGTATACATAAAATCGTATCAGTGTAAATAAAAAGCTGAAAACTTTGGATTATTTAGAAGAGCTGAAGAATAAATGGCAAGAAAAACGTTTAAAATTCCTTCTCGGGGTAATAACGACGAGTTTCAAACGCAAGAAGAGAAATTTGACGATGTTTTAGCGTCTCTAAATTCAATTCAGACTAAACAAGAGGCTTCTGCTCCAAAAGTATCTTCATCTCGTGTTCCAATACTCCCTATAGTTTTTGGAACAACAATAATTGCCATTATTATAGTAGCATTAATAGGAATCGGTGGTTTTTCATTTTCTAATTCCAGAATAGATTCTGAAACTGCTATTATTTCAGAATCTCTTAATTTTCCAATTGAATTATTAAATGGAACAACAGTTTACCTTTCGAATTATTCAGGCAATCCTATTATTATTGATTTCATGGCAACATGGTGTAATCCTTGTAAAGATCAGTTAGAAGATTTGAAATTAGTAAAATCATCCCATCCTGATGTAATTATTATTTCAATAACTGTAGATTTGGTCAGTGACTCATTAGAGAAATTAAATAATTATGTCATAATTAACGGCATGACTTGGATCGTGGGCCGGGATATAAACCAGAAAGGTGCTCAGATCTATAATGTTGTATTCATTCCAACCATTGCGTTCATAAATTCAGCAGGGAAGCTTAAAGGCCAAGGGGTTGGACCACAAACCTATGAGACCTTAGTTTCTTGGATAAACCAAGGGTAGCCGTAGGAGAATCATAATGCTTTTTCAAGGTATAATAAGCTATGAACCCTCTTTAGGATTGTTTAACTTCTTTTTTAGTGGCTTATATGTTGCTCTTTCCCCCTGTCTTTTTCCTATTATGCCCTTAACTGTTTTTAGAATTATGGATAAAAAGATATTTGATGAGCTGGGAGAAGAACACCTCCCTAGCCGTAAAATGGCATTACAATGGGTACTACTAATTACAAGTGGGATAGTAACCACATTTGCAGTCTCAATAATTTTCCTCAGTTTATTTCAATTTACATTTAGCCTCTTTTTGATTAATAATTATGCTTATTTTTCTTTTTTTTTAGGATTAATTCTCTTTATATTAGCTCTCTTTGTTTTATTCCCCCAATTATCTGAAAAAACTTTCGCTCATATTCCCATTCCTCAAGGAATTAATCAATTTTTTAATCGTGAAGAATACAAGGCCCTAGATTTGTTTCTACTAGGCCTTGGATATTCATTTATCGCTTTTCCTTGTGCTGCTCCTGTTTTTATTGGACTATTTTTTGTGGGTGTTAGTATTGATTTCTTCTCGATTTTGGTTGGAATGGTTTTATTTGCGGTCGGAGTGGCTATTCCTTATCTAGTTTTAGTAATGGTGACATCAGAAGCAAGAAATCGGGTAGCACAGTTCTTAGCAGAAAAATTCCGGATTATTGAAATTATTGTGGGAGGATTAATGATCATTGTTTCACTAATGTTAATCTCTCCTTTAGTTATAACTTGGATAATGTCTCTCTGATTTCAATCGGAGTTATCAGACATAGCTATTGGAAAATCCATTTTTAAAAGCAAACAATAACCAAGGTCATTTTGAAGAAGTTCTCCTCCTTCTTTAATGAATTTTTCAAATAAACAAATCTTTATTGGTTTATCTCGAAAATTTTCAAGTAGAGAAATAAATTTATCGATTCCTTTTTGCTCTGTTCCAATCAAACCAATCTCACGGGTTACGATTTCATTAGTTAGAGCTAAATAAAGCGCTTCAATCCGAGGAGCCAATGATAATTCCCGCCCTAAGTTAAGGAATGTTTTCCGCAAACCACTCCACTTATCCGCTTCTTGTTGCTTTGTCTCTTGGATCTCTGAAGCCCATTCTCTTAACGATTTTGCACTCCAATCCTGATTAATTCCTTTATCTAATAGTTCGGTAAAGCTTGGTAAGGGTGAAATGCTAAATAGAATTACAAAAGGGTTTTGATAAAGATATCTAAAAACTTGATAAACAACTTTACTATTGAAACTCAATTCACGATATTCTTTCAATTCGATCCACCAAAGCTTCTCTTTCCAACGACCAATCATATCTGGAGCTAATATAACACCATCTAGGTCTTGTAATACTTCTTCATCTTCCTCAGTTGCCTCTCTTAGTTCTTTAAAACCTTGGCTTTCTAAATAATTCCGAAGATTGGCAATACTTACTACTGAATGATCACTTTCTGGAGTTTCGATTAAATCTTCAGCCCATTTTCGACTTTTTACCTTGTCAATATAGTCGATTAATAACTTTCGTTCACTAGGATATTCTAAATTCTCTGTGGAGAGAAGAAATAAGAGTTCCTCGAGATCTTGGTAACGTGGACGTAATTGTCGCTCAAAAGCCTCATTTCTATAATAAATGAAAGAATAACGCCCTTTTTTCCGATCATTTCGTGTAGGCATTCCAAAACATGCACGAAGTGAATTTGGAGTATGATATAGCATTGGATAATCTCGAACGAATTGAATCCCCGCTGCCACAGCAACTTCACGAAATAGTTTACGTTCGGGTCGATTCCAATTTAAAGTTTCAATAGGTGAGAATTCATTAAGACGAGCAATAAGAGCAGAGAGACGATTTGCCTGAACGGATCGTACACCTTTTAAATCACTCGGATTATTGCGAAGATATGATCGAATACGTTTTAATACAGTTTTTCGGGTTTGTGGTGGCATTGGAGAGGTAAATCATCCTTATAAATTGAATAATAACAATTAAAGATGATTTCTAAACGATTGAAGTGTATTTTTCTCTCACATCTAGCATTGCTTTTTGTATTGTAAATTGCCTCAATCACTATACTATTAATATTATGAGAAAAAATTTGTTCTTTGGGAAATTTAAATGGAAAAAAAGAAATATTTTCAGTTAATTATTTGTTTGATGACTGGATTCCTTCTTTTTTCTGGACTCTTTTATTCTCTACCAAAAACTGATCATACAAGATTAACAATTCGTTTAAATGCTCGAATAATGGGATATAATGAATTGTTATTCTTGGACTTAATTTATAATAACCAATATCATACACCTGAGGAATTGTTTGAAGAACTTGAACAGATCAATACTACATTTCCTGAACTTGTTGATTTATTCACAATTGGAGAGAGTATACAAGGTCGATCGATTTATTGCTTAAGGATAACTAATGAGAAAAGTCTTTACCCTAAAGCCAATGCATTATTCGTTGCACAGCATCATGCTCGGGAACAGATCACTGTTGAAGTTGGATTACGATTCATCTTACGGTTACTTAATAACTATGGTAAGGATACTCTGATTACTTCTTTTATTGACAATTTAGATATTTATATAATCCCCTCAATGAATCCAGATGGGTTGAATTACGTAGTTGGAAATAGAACAGGACTAGCTCCAAATGAATGGCTTCGAAAAAACCTTAGACCTTTTGATGATGATAATGATGGGTTGTTTGATGAAGATTCAGCAGAAGATGTAAATGATGATGGAATAATTTCAGGATTTGAAGTCTATAAATGGAATATTCAGAAAGAAGAATGGGTATTTTCACATGAATATTATGAAGGAAAAGATAATGATGGGGATGGATTAATTAATGAAGATCAAATTGGAGGGGTTGATTTAAACCGGAATTATGACTATAGATGGAATGATTCCTCATTAGATACAGGAACAGGTTCAGATACAAAAGATGAGACCTATCCTGGCACATCATCATTTTCTGAGCCTGAAATCCAAGCTTATAGGAATTTTGTTGTAAATAAATCATTTGCTGCTGCAATATCTTTACACTCAGGAATTAATGCAACCTATTTCCCATGGGCTTCAACTTCATTTTGGGCAAAAAGTGTTTTATATTATTCTATTTACAATGATCTAGAGGCACTTTTACCTCCTAGGTTTTGGGATGGTGGTCATGTCAATCAAGGAGCTGGGATAGAATCCTTAAGTTATACAAGTGCTGGTGATTGGGGTGATTGGATGTATGCAAAACAAAACTGTATAGTTCCAATGACATTTGAAATTTATCATAATAAATCATCGGATTATTTTATAGATTTGTTTATGGAAAACGAAACACATCAAATCTGGGAATGGTATGGGATGTATGGATATTTTGCTCCTGTACAATCAGCAATTGAGGCCTTATGGGAAGATATATCACCCGCGTTCGAATACTGGTTGGATTTAACTCCAAGGTTATATATTATACCTAAGAAAATAACAGGAAATCCAACAGAAGGATCAGTAGTAAGTCTTACTCTTATTTTGAAGAATTTAAGTCCTCATCTTGAGACAATTGATAGAATTTTTATTGCTGATAAATATATGAATCCATATATGAGTGGTAAATCAGAATTATCATTCTCAGAAATAGATCCTTTGGAATCAAAGACTATATCGTTCGATATAACCTTAAATTCTACTATAACTACTGAGAATAATTTAACATTTCTTGTTGGAAATGATTACATTGGATATAGCCCAATAAGTATAACCAAAAGCCAAATTAGCGAAACTACCTCAATTGAAATTTATTCTACGATACTTACAATTCCTCTTCTGATCTATTTTAAAAAGAAACAATAAGGAGTTATTTTGGAGAAATTTTATCAGACTCCTTATTTTTATTCTTCATTCGAGTTGAAATTTCATCTTCAACCATTTGAATTAATTTTGAAGTATGCTCCATAGACTTGTGAAGGTGTTTTAAGTGAAGTTCCAATCTTTCAGCTTCAGTTTCAGTTAGAACCTCTTGAAGTTCCTCTTGACTCAGATTAGAAAATAGCTGGGGAGGAGGTCCAATAGGTTTCTCTTTTCCGAGAATAAATGATCGTGTAAATTCTTTTCGTGACTCCTCTAATTTTTCAGCGACTTTCATTCCAAAAGGAGTTAATCTATAGTGTTTTACTGATCTTGGATCTTCCACCTCGCCACTTATCATTTCAAGGACCCTTTTCTCAGTCAATTCCTTGAGGATAGGGTAGATGGAGGAAGTTTTCGGGTGCCATTTCCCCTTTGTTACTTCATCAATTTCTTGAGCAATTTTATATCCATGAATGGACTTTTTTCTCTCAATATCAGGATCTAAAGATTGATTTGCCTCATCTAGGATACTATGACATCGTAGAAGATGAAGAATGAAAAATCGAAGACTGCCTCTGCGATATCGTTTCATCCAAGTTGTAACCAACAGTTTAGCTTGCTCATCAGCATCCTTGGGAGTTACCACGGAGGATCTACTCAATATATCGGAAAATAAACTCTATTGTACCAATATGATAACATTAATATATAGTTTTCCTCTATATGTCAGATAACAACATATCTTATTAACTGGTTTTAAATTTAATAATTTTGAAAAATCTCGCTGATAACGAAGGAAAAATTCATGCAACAAACACAATCTGTTCCATCTATGTATAAAAGGCCTAAAGAATCAGAGTTACCGATAAATAAGTATCGTTCATCAACTCATTGGTATTTTAGTTTTTTCTGGCGAAGCCCCGGTTTAGTTTTGCTTAGTTTAGGAGTCTCCTTAGTTTCTACGTTCTTATCCATTCTTCCTAGCATTTTATTAGGTATTGCTTTTAGTATTCTTGAAAATCAAGGATTCTCAGAAGTTTTCGTATTTATTTGCATTTTGATAACACTTACTACAATTCTAAACTTTGCATTCACATTTATTACTAATTATTCATGGACAGTTGCAGCCTTCAGATTTGAAAGAGATGCACGTCAGGAATTTTTCGATACCGTACAAGAACATTCTATGACTTTTCATGATGAAATTGACAGTAGTGCTTTACTTTCAATGGCAATGAATGAAATCTCCCAAATGAGGATGGGTATTAACCCTAATATGCGTATGATTATTGCATCTCTGCTAAGTATGGTATTTACGCTTCTTGTTTTTTTATCAGTTGATTCTATTTACTTTCTAGTGGGTTTAATCGGTTTTCCTATCTATATGATCTTAGTTTTTCGCTATGCTTCAGTAATTGGTCCAATTCGTCAAGAATTAGCTAATCG
>NZ_CDLCQJ010000051.1:0-5766 GCF_975850365.1 Candidatus Hodarchaeum mangrovi
AAGGTCAGCTTGCATAAATTCCGCGACTGTTTTAGCGTCAGGAAAATATGGTCGTTTTACTGGCATATACCACAATTCCAGGGATAATTCCTCTGCAGCAAGTGCGGGGAGTGGTAAACTTGCAAAGAACAATCCTAGAATTAATGTTAATACCAGAAGTTTAAATTTTGTATTATTCAAATTAAAATTCTCCTAGAATCTGATTTTCGAAAACCAGTTACAATAAAAAGAAAATTATTCTGATTTTCAAAAACAAGTTGCTACTTCCACTGAAACGTTTTTAAACATTTATATCAAGTCAACGAAAATAATTTCCCTAAAAAATCATATTTTGTGTTTTCTACGTTAATTAAGCGATAATATTCATTAACCAGATGATTGAAATTAAAGACGCTTAGATTTTACTTTACATATGTTCAAAGGAATTTGAATAACGTTTTTGTGAGAATATTATTAAAAAATTAAAAATTGAGATTCAAATTAATTTGAAATAATGTAATAAGTCTTTTATTTTTAATTTCTACAAAACCAAAGAGATTTGTCTTCTTTTTATAACAATACAGATGAATAGAAGAAAGAGATTAAATACAAAATTTAAAATCCGATACAAGAATATCTAATTAAACGTTGGTATCACATTTGGATTCAAATTTCTCAGAAAAAGATCTGGTTAATACCATCGAAAGAGAAAGTGAATTTCTTGTTAAGATAAGAAATTTAAAAGTATATTTTTACACTGAGGAGGGCATAGTTAAGGCCGTCGAGGGTATTGACATAGATATTAAGAAAGGAGAAACATTAGGCTTAATTGGAGAATCAGGATCAGGAAAAACTGTTTCAGCACTTTCTATTATACAATTATTACCGATTCCCCCTGCAAAAATTATCAGTGGATCCATTTTATTTAAAACTAAGGATTTATTACAATTTTCAAATAAAGAGATGCGTATAGTTCGTGGGGGAAATATATCAATGATCTTTCAAGATCCAATGACATCTTTGAATCCTCTTTATTCAGTAGCTGACCAAATTGCTGAAAATTTAAGGGTTCATCAAAAATTAGATCCAAATGAAGCAAAAACTGAAGCTATAAGAATGATGAAAGAAGTAGGAATACCTGATGCAGAAAAACGTTCACAAGATTTTCCTCATCAATTTTCCGGTGGTATGCGACAAAGAATCATGATAGCAATTGCTCTTTCTTGTCGACCATCTTTACTCATAGCTGATGAGCCTACAACAGCACTTGATGTTACAATTCAAGCTCAAGTACTTTATTTAATAGATAAATTAAAGCAGAAATATAATACCGCTGTTCTTTATATAACACATAATTTTGCCGTTGTTGCAGAAATAGCTGATCGTGTAGCAGTAATGTATGCAGGATATATTGTTGAAGAAAACTCTTGTTTAGAATGTTTCGTGAATCCGGCACATCCCTATACACGAGATTTATTATCTTCAATACCAAGAGTAGATCGAAAGCTTGATCATCTCGAAGTTATTAAAGGTTCTATCCCAAATTTAATTAATCCTCCATCTGGATGTAGATTCCATCCACGCTGCAAAGATGTAATGGATATATGTAGCAAAGAGGTTCCTAAAAGATTAGAGATAGCTCCTCGTCATTTTGTTCGGTGTCATCTCTATAGTTAGAGGGAATATAATGAATGAAATTCTTAGATTAGAGAATCTGACAAAGAAATTTCCAGTTCAAATGGGAATTTTTGGTACTCGAAGCGGCTCTTTTATTCATGCTGTTGATAATGTAAACTTTACTGTTAATAAAGGAGAAACATTTGGATTAGTTGGAGAGTCAGGGTGTGGAAAAACTACAGTTGCAAAATTAATTTTAAAGCTACTCTTTCCAACATCAGGGAGAATATTTTTTGATGGTAAGGATATTTTTAGAAATAGAAAAACCCAAATGCGTAGAAGAATTCAATTGATATTCCAAGATCCATACTCATCATTAAATCCCAGAATGACAGTTTATGATATTATTGGTGAACCTCTTGATATTCACAAATTAATTAAAGGGAAGAAAAAGAAAAAACGAATTCTTCAGCTTATGGAAACTGTTGGATTAGCCCCATTTCATTTATATAGATATCCACATGAATTTTCTGGAGGACAACGACAGAGGGTAGTTATCGCAAGAGCTTTAGCCGTCGAACCTGATATTTTAATTATGGATGAACCAGTTTCAGCATTAGATGTTTCAGTTCGAGCACAAGTCTTAAATTTACTTGAAAAACTACAGAAAGAATTTGCTCTTACATATATCTTCATTTCACATGATCTTTCAGTAGTCAGACATGTTTGTAATAGGGTAGGTGTAATGTATCTCGGACAAATTGTAGAACTAGGAGAAATTAATGATCTTTTTGATTATCCCCAACATCCTTATGCTGAAGCTTTAATTGCTTCTGTTCCAATCCCTGATCCAAGAACAAAGAAGAAAAGAGAATTGTTAACTGGAGAAGTACCCACTCCCATCGATCCTCCTAAATGCTGTCGATTTGTAAAACGCTGTAAATATGCTCAAGAAAAATGTTCACGGGAAGAACCTCCATTAGAGGAAATAAGGAAAAACCACTGGACAGCTTGTTTTTATCCCACTGATTCACGATAAATTCAATAATTTTGTAAACGACTAAACTAAATGTTATTATTGGGTATTAATAGAAGAATAATATATTTGTTGTATTAAAAGAACGAATTACGTTTGAAGAACCTAGAAAAAGTATTAACTTGATACTATCTTATATTAGAACAGAATACTATTATTCCTTCAGCTCCATTTCTAACCATTCATGAACTAAACTTGGAGTTTCATCAAGCTTTCTAACATAATGAAAAGTATCATTCGTTTCAAGGTCAGAAAAAGTAGTTCCATTTCGTGAGACCATGATAAATTTGAAACCCACCTTTTTTGAATGTGCAGCTTCCTCTCGTGAATCTCCAATGAAAATTGTTTTCGCTGGTTGTGCTTGGGTCAATTCAATGATTTTTTTATAATAGATTCCAGTTAATCCTTTTTTAGGGGCCTTAACTATATCATATCCGATTAAATATTTAAATAATCCTTCTAAATTATGAAGAATAATAACCCCTTTAATGTGGTGAGAACTAGCGGAGGATGCTATGTTTAAATTAAGAGTAGGAATCTGAGATAATTCTAATAATGTGGATCGAACTTCTGGAAATAAAATAGGAATTTGACCTTTAGCTAATGCATTATATTCCACAATTGATGCTTTGATATGATCTTCAACCTGCATTCTTTTACTTTTTGGTATTTTAGTCAATATAAATTGCTCCCATTCTTTATCAATCCTTTACATTTCCTTTAAAAAATAATCAGGGTCAATTTCACATTTAGGGTCAGTAGCAATTTTATTGACTTTATCAAGCCATTGATCTAAAGCTTTTCTATGAAGACAACTAATTCTTCTATGAGAAAGACCAATAGGGGATAATACCATGGCTAAATACGCCTCATAATTTTGAAATACCTCTCTTAAATCAACTAATGGCCCATGCAAGTCGAAAAAAATATTCCAGACCAATTTAATCCCTAAGGTTATTTTTGAAAAATATAGCTTAATAAAACTTTAAACGAATTTTTCAAAAAATTTCCTCTCCTCTTTTATGGAAAAGAATATTTGCCTCTTTTAGGACCAATCATCTTCACTTAGTCTTTTTTCTAGATTTTCTTTTATATCATTTATTTAATATATAATCAACCTGAGATTTTTATCCTAATATTGACAAAATGGTTTGAAAACACATATAGATACAAATCTTTTTAAACAATTAAGGTATAGGATTATAATTGTTCCCATGAAGGGATTTAATGAGCTTTTATTCTTTATGTAGACGATTCTTTTTTCTATTATTTTACTTCTCTTTTATAATAAGTCCATTAATTATCACTCCACATGGTGAAGTTGGACAGGACTATTTCTTCTCTGTTAATATGCTAGCACCTATAAGTGGACCATTACGATTACTTTGGGAACAAATGATGGTTCCAGAATTTGCTAAAATAGGTATCAAAGCTGAATTAGATTATGTAGGTTGGCCGACTCTTTATCCCCGTTCAATTAAAGAAGAAGTTGGTGCTTATAAAGATGGAGGTTATGATCTTATTGTTCTTGGAACGGGGGTGGGAAGTCCCATAAGACACCTTGGTGATGGATTACAAGGGGGTTATGGTACTACTGCCATCCCCCCAGCTGGGTTTAATATAATGTACTGGGCTAATGATCCATCCAAGCATTATATGACCTACCGCGCTGAAGAGTCGAATAATTTAATCCAAAGAATAAGGACAAATTACAATCGTTCTGAATTAGGAATGCAACTTGTTGAATGGCAGAAGATCTGGTATGATGTCTTACCACATATTGTGGTTTACACTCCATATGACGTGCACGCGATTTCCTCTACCCTTTATGGTTATGATCCTGTATTTTTCCCCTTCGATTCTCTTATCACAATGTGGGGCCGACCCACTGTTACTTTTGCAGTTTCTGGCTGTGGACCTCCATTTAATCCAATATTTGCTGATAATATTTATGATATATACAGTGTAGGTTCATCAATGGCTGGTCTAGTTCAACATACTCCTTCAAAATACCTTGTTTTACCTATGAATACAGATCGTGAAGCTTGGATGACCACCAATTTTGGTACGACGGAATATCTAAAAGTTATTCCAAGGATTGCCACAGAAAGAGGTAATTATTCTAATAATGGGCTACAGTATAACATTACATTATGTGATAATGTCTTTTTTCATGATGGTCATCAGCTCGATGGGTGGGATGTCGCATTTTCTCTGCAAGTTAAACTAATTCCCACTTTAAGTAAAAAAAGTGGTAGTAATTCGGATGAATTATGGGCTGAATGGATTCTCCCGTTTGGTTTAGATGATAAAGTCAATCATCGGGGGAATTACTCTGTTATTATTGAGGATAAAGATGATGATGGTTTCTTTGAACATATCAGTTTTAATTTCGTTACTATTTTTCCCTCCTTTGTAACTGATGTATTAGATTTTAGTATTTTCCCTGAACATATTCTTGGTGATCCAGTTAACCATGGTTTTGATAAAAGTGGGAATTTTGATCCAAATCTCTGGCTCTGTAAACCATCGGATTGGTCAGCTCACTCATTTAATACTGGTCATTCTTCTGATCCTGGTGGTTTAAACGGACCCATTGGAGCTGGTCCCGTAGTTTTTAAAGAATATAATGCTACTAAAAATGAAATTACTTTTGAGAAGTTTGATGGGATACAATGGGATCACATAACTAAAACCTGGGTTTCAAATACATCCCTTAGATACTTTGAGTTTTCTGAAGGTAAATGGTTTGCTATGCCTACATCTGCAAAAGTAATTATGGCTGGCATGGATATTGCTATCGCTGAAATGAAATTAGGAATGGTTGATATCCTTGATCCATGGTATATGCTAAGAAATGTTTTCGATGAAATCCAAGCTGCATCTACTATTACCCCTGTTCTAACACCTGCATCTGGTTGGCAATCTCTCTATATGAATCCTAAATTCGAAGAAGGAGGCATTTACCACTTAAATAAAAAAGGGGTAAGACATGCCATCAGTCATATAATTCCTCGTGAAGAAATTACTGATAAATTATGGAATGGGCTCGCTATTCCCGCTTATACTCCCATACCAATTACTTCGTGGGCTGCAATTTCTGAAACGGATCTTTTAGCATATAAGAAGACTCT
>NZ_CDLCQJ010000052.1:0-48036 GCF_975850365.1 Candidatus Hodarchaeum mangrovi
GGGAGGGGTAGTGGAGCGAAAGATGCCTGAGCGCCCACCATGACAATCTCAGGCACAGCCTCTTGCAGGACAACAATCTTAACCACTGATTTGCTAATTTCCACATCGTTCTCAAGAACGCGGCGATAAGTTAATTCCTGTTTGCCATTGACGCCTGCTTGAACGAGACGTGTCTCGCCTTCGGGAATGGATTCGTTGCGCACAACTTGTTTTTCAAAGGGGATAATCTGATCTTAGATTCTCTTTCATCAAAAGATTTTATTCTTTTCCGCAAACCTAGATAATAAAAACTAATATAATTGAAAATAAGGACAGATATGAACATTTATGATCCAGTAATATACTTTATATGACTTTTTGCATCAATAAGGTCATTTACAGTGAAATGAGCAAGACTGAGATTGTAGTATTTCGAATTGATTGATAGAATTGCTATCACATATGAATTTTTATCCTTTATAATTGATCAAGATTCTGCAAATAGTTAGGAAGTAAGAATTTAAAAGAAAAGGAAATATATATTTTCTTCAGCGATTTCTCTTATGAAAAATCTTAAGTCAAAAAAATAAAAAATCTAAGAAGTATAATTGGCATTTTAATAACATAATGGAGAATAAAATAATGAATAATGATAAGGATGTGATACTTTTTCCCTCTGAAAAATATGTTTCCGAATTGATGGTAAAAATTAATGAAAGTGAAGCATATGAAGCAGCTGCCAAAGATTGGGAAGGGGATTTTATATTTGAAGTTATTCCCGATGGTACAGGTGAATTAAAGGGAAAAACTCAAATGTATATGGATTTGTGGCATGGAAAATGTAGGAATGCATATTTAATTACCATAGATAGACCTGCTCCTGATAAAGTGGAGTATATATATGCAGGTAAATACGCTAATTGGTTGAAACTTTTTGCAGGTGAAATAGGCCCATTAAAAGGTATCATGCAACGAAAATTCGATGTTAAATGCTCAGCTAGGGCTATGGCTAAGCTAATGAGAGCCTTGAAGGCTGCACAGGAATTAGTAAAATGTACTACAATGGTTGAAAATGTTAAATATCTTTAATTAATAGATTTAAGTAAGGAGGATATCGTATGTGGGATTTTACCTCCCCTCGTAAAGTGATATTTGGTGAGGATGCTATTGAATATCTTTCTGAGCAATCCTTTAAACATGCATTTATTGTAACAGATCCATTTGTGAAAAAAACTCATCTACCTTTAATCGAAAAACAACTTCAACAGATAAACGCGCAAATAACAGTTTTTGATGAGGTTCAGGGAGAACCAACACTTGATGTGGTACAAAAAGGTGCTCAACTACTTTCTATGACTAATCCTGATGTAATCATTGCTTTAGGAGGAGGTAGTGTGATAGATACTGCCAAAGGCATGTGGCCTGTTTGGGCTAGTCCTTTAGATGGTATGGATGCTATTGAGGGGCTTAATCCATTTGCTGTTTTAGATCTAAGAAAAAAAACAAACTGTATCTTAATCAATATCCCAACTACCTCTGGAACTGGTTCAGATGTTACATGGGCAACAGTTTTAACCGATAATACAGGTGAGGTAGATCGAAAAGGTTCCTTTGGAAATCGGGAACTTGTTGCTGATGTTACTATTTTGGATCCTGTTTTTACCAAAACTATGCCTAGTCACCTTATAGCTGGAACTGGTTTAGATGCACTAAGTCATGCCATTGAAGGATATCTAAGTACTTGGCAGAATGATTTTTCAGATGCATTATTACTTCATGCGTTTAAACTCATATGGCGAAATCTTCCAACAGCCTATGAACAAGCGAAGGAAGGTGAAGTTGATTATATTATCCGTGAGAAACTCCATAATGCAGCAACAATGGCTGGTTGGGGTTTTGGTAATTCACAAATTATTCTTGGTCATTCTCTTGGTCATAGTATTGGTGCAGGATTCAAAATCCCTCATTCACAGTGCATTGGGACAACAACCTGGTATTCTTTAGTATATAATCGTCATATTGCAGTTGAGCGTATTGCTGACCTAGCACATGCGGTTGGATTAGAAGGGTCTTCAAACCAAGAATTGGCTAATAAATTAATTCTAGCAATGAAGGAACTCCTTCTTCAGCTTAACCTACCTCTCTCCTTAAAAGATATGAAAATAGATAAAAACACTTTTAATGACAGGATTAAAGATGTCATAGATTTTGCATTGAATGATTCAGGAACACTATCTAATCCTAGACCTGTGGATTACGAAGATTATGTAAAAATATTTAATTACCTCTATGAAGGCAAAGAAATTGATTTCTGAATATAAATCGATTCAAATTTAGGTCGGGGTAAAGTTAACTTCACATAAGTAGATGCACTGGAAATTCTGAACAAAGCTTATGAATAAAAATTCTTGAAATTAATTTCGAAAATTATGCAACAAAGAAATGAGTTGATCAAAAATGGTTAATGAAGATTTATTACGAACCCTTTTTGTTAAGAAATCATTGGTCAATACTAAAAATGGCTTTAGTATGCAAATGAAAAATTCGATAAGCGATGCTACCATTATTGACCCAATCAAAGTTGAAATTTCAGGAGAAACTATTGAAAAGGAGAAGTATAAAGATTTTATTATTGATTTAGATGGGAAAAAAATTAAAAATAGTGAAATTAATGAAAATAATCCAGCGAAATTCTTTGTAAAATCTTTGGCTACTCTTATCTTTGAAAGAAATGAACCACTGCCAGTTGAGAAATATAATATTCGATTTACTAAGTTATTAACTGAAGAATACGGTGATATTCCCTTTACTATGAAGGAAAGGATTCGTGAAGAATAAATACTCTTTTTATCCCTGAATACTCACTTTTTTCATTCAGTTTTACATATTTTATTCTTTTTTTTTAATATAAAAATATCTAGAGTTCATACTAATTACAAGAACCTTTTTTTGTTTAATTTAAACCTTTATTTACAAAGTGGTCTCCAAAATTTAATGATCTATTAACCAGAAAATTCTTAAATCCGTTTTACTCTGCTAAATGCCATGTTTAAACATCATTCAAGGGATGATTAGAATGAGTCACAAGCAAACTCGTCTTTTTAGCGATGAAGAAATATTATCTTGGATTACTGAAATTACTGAAGAAGACATTAAAAGTGTCCACCAGAAATCACTTGTACCTTTCTATGACCAATTATGGGTATCTGGTGATGGTGCATATTTAAAGGATTTTAAAAGTGGAAAGGAATATTTAGATTGTACAAGCCAAGCATGGACTGCTAATATTGGATTTTCAAATCCAGATGTTGCTTATGGGGTTAGTCAACAATTAGAACGATTAAGTCATGTCCGTTATGGTTTTCCAACAATCCCCCGCGTAAAATTTATCCATCGGATTTCCGAAATTGCCCCTAAAAACCTAACAAAAATTGCTGTTAATGCTATGGGGGGAAGTGCAGCAATAGAAGCTGCATTACGATTAGCAATGATAAACAAACCTGATTCCCAGCAATTCTATACTTATACTCGGGGATATCATGGAAGTACTTTAGCAACAATGACGTTGTCAACACGATTTGCAGGAGTAACTCGATTTCGTCCATGGGGGTTTGACCGTGTATCAAAAATTCCTTTTCCTTATTGTTATAGATGCCCAGTAGGACAAGAAAGTGAAAAATCATGTCATTTAGAATGCTTAGAACTAGCTAAACATCAAATTGAATATGGATCTGTTGATAAAGTCTGTGGAATACTCATGGAACCCATACAAGGTCCCGGAGGACATATTCCAGCTCCCAAACGCTATTTAAAAGAGCTTAGAAAATGGACAGAGAAAAATAATATATTTTTGATTTGGGATGAAAGTCAATTGTTTACTCGTATTGGTCACTGGTTCTCATCAGAATATTATAATGGAGTAACACCTGATATAACGTGCCTAACCAAAGCTATTGGAGGATCCCTTCCCATAGGTTGTACTTTGGCTCGTGAGGATCTAATAGGATTTAATTCTGCAGAAGAACATTCCACATTTGGAGCAAATCCTTTAATGTTTGTTTCAGGATTAGTGTTCATGAATTATGTGGAAAAGGCCAAATTATTAGAAAATACCCGTCGAGAAGGAGAATATATTACCTCAAACATTAGGAAACTCCAGCAAAAATATCCTTATATAGCAGAAGTTCGTTGTCCAGGACTTATGATCGGTATTGAATTGGTTTTAGATCCTGAAACAAAAGAACCAGCCAATACTCTAGCTGCAGATCTTATTGAAGAAGCAATGACAAAAGGGGTCATTTTCGGACATATGGCTCCCATTTCAACTGATTCTGGAAAATTATTCCGTAATGTAGTTAAAATCAAACCACCTCTTATCATTACTCGTGAAGACTCTGATTTGATCATTGAAGTGTTTGAATCAGCCCTTGAGGAAGCCATTGATTATTTATGAGATGTGAAAATTGAAATGTCAGGAAAGAAATTCTTAGCTTATGATTTGGGAACTACTGCTACTAAAGCAGTAATAATCTCGAATGAGATCAAATTTATTGATTCTGAAGTAGAACAATATACAACCTTATTTCCTAAGCAAGGATATGCAGAACATCAACCAAATGATTGGTGGAATACCCTTATTTCTACGACTCGAAGGCTTTTAGAAAAAACTCAGACAGATCCAAGTGAATTTTCTGCAATCACGTTTAGTTCACAAATGCAGGGACTCTTACCAGTAGATAAAAATGGTTTACCTCTTATGAACTGCATGATTTGGCTTGATGCAAGAGGATCAGAGGTTTTAAAGAAAATATGGCCATGGCCACGGGTTATGGGTTATAACCCATATCGCCTGTTTCTAAAATTCTTACGGATAACAGGAGGAGCACCTGGGCTCTCAGGGAAGGATCAAATTCCTAAAATAATCTGGTTAAAAAAACATCATCCAGAAATATATGATCAGACCTATAAATTTCTAGATGTAAAGGACTATATCATTTTTAAACTAACAGGAATAATGGCTACATCAACTGATCTCGCTCATATTTGGTGGTTGATGGATACTCGAAAAAAAGACAACAGACCAATTAATCAATGGTCTAAAACCCTTTGTAACATGTTTAAAATTAATATGGAAAAACTTCCTGAACTAAGAACACCAACTGAAATAATTGGAAATCTTACATCAGAAGCAGCAAAGGAACTGAATCTACATTCAAATATTCCAGTCATCTGTGGAGCAGGTGATATGACAACTGCAGCGATTGGATCAGGTGCAATTCTCAATGGGGAGCTTCATTGCCAGATAGGAACATCTGGATGGGTAGCAGGACATGTTTCAGACAGAAAAGTTGATATCACACATTATACTGGATGTGCTGGATCTGCTTTTCCAGATAAATACTATCTTGTTACAGGGCATCAAGAAATCGCTGGTGCTGCGTTAGAATGGGTGAAAAATAATATCCTTTATTCAAAAGAAACATTGAAAGAAAAAGAGAAAAAAGAAATTTATGAGATTTTTGATTCTTTAGTTCTGGGTTGTGAACCTGGAGCAAAAGGAAAAGGAGGTACATATCTGATTTTTATGCCTTGGTTATTTGGAGAAAGATGCCCTTTAGATGATGAACATGTGCGTGGTGGTTTGCTAAATCTTTCATTAGATCATGATCGACGACATCTTTTGCGAGCAGTTTTCGAGGGTGTAGCTTTAAATGCAAAATGGGCTTTACAGACGGTAGAAAACCTTTATTCAAAAGTCGATAACTTAGCAATCATAGGTGGTGGAGCTAAAAGTGATATATGGTGTCAAATTTACGCTGACGTCCTAAATCGAAAGATTAAACGAGTAGAGAATCCACAAGAAGCAGGAGCTTTAGGTGCAGCCATGTTAGCTAAAATAGCAATTGGAGAAGTCGATTCAATTGAAAACCTCAAAGAATATTGTCATTATGATAAGGAGTTTCTTCCAAATCTTAATAATCGTCAAATCTATGATACTCTGTTTAAAGAATTTCAGATGTTGTATAAACAAAACAAAAAATGGTTTAAAAGGATGAATGCTAGTTAGAATCCTTTTGGCATATCTATAACCTTCTCCAATTCAGCTGCAATTTCTGGACGAAGACCTTTGATATCCACTGATAAGAAACCTCGAACAATCATATCTGTAGCTTCTTCTTCGGTCATACCTCTCGCTTGAAGATAATTCAATTGATCTTCTCCAATCTTTCCTATACTTGCTTCATGTGACATTTCTACATCTGGGCGTTTAGCAATAAGTTCAGGAATTGCGTGTATTTGTCCGTTTTCCTTTAGAATCAAACCATCACAAGATAGGTGCGCTTTTATATTCGAGCCTTTTCCTTCCAATATACCTCTCGCAATAATTGTTCCTCCAGCAGAAACCGCTCGTGACATTACTTCTGCACGAGCTCTACTTCCCTGTAGAATAACTTTTCCTCCAACATCAAGATGGGAGTTTGGATGGCCAAATAGGATACTGTTATACCTAGCTGAGGCATCTGTGTCAAGGATGGTTGTAGGAAAGAGCTGAAGAGATTTTACAGGGTTTAAAACTATGTAATTATTAGTAAAAGTTCCTCCTTCCTTTACTGTTGTTACCGATCGGGGTCTAACGTAAAACCCCTCCTCCCAATTATGGATCATTGTAAATGTTAGGTTTGCACGTTCTTTGACATAAAATTCAGAAACCCCAATATGCAATCCTGCCTTTACAGAGGTTGTACATCCTGTAATAATGTGGATATCGGCTTTATCTTCAACTATAACAATATTATGGACATTTTGAGATCCAAAGTTTCTTGAGATAAATAAGCAACTTTGTAATGGATATATAACTTTCGTACCAGCCTTTATATGAATAAAATAACCTCGTGTTGAGTTTAATTCGACCTCTGCAGTATATTTATCTGTTTTAATTGAAACGTTTTTCCACCAGTAATCACCAAGCCAGTCTCCGTGCTTTTCCCAAGCTTCATCGATGGGTAAAACCTCAACACCGGGAGTCCGAGAATTATGACATATTGTATCAAAATCATACTGCAAATAGCTTCCTGAAGTCCGAGAATCATTATCCGAAAACCCTGATTTTCTTAAAAAATTTATTTCTTTGGTGTTTATCAGTTCAGAAGGGGTATTGATTTTAGCATGTTGATTCTTTAATGGAAGTTTAAAGTCCATTATGTTAATATCTTCACCATAGACAGCTTTTTTCTTTTTAATCTGTTGTGCTGTCTCTTTAAGTAATTCTTTATGAAGAGTATCTGGCATAAGAAATCCTCACTAAATTGTAGTTATATTGACATCTTTGAATGGATCAGTATGGCATCGAACACATTCAGGATACCCTAGAGTTCTAATATCGTTTAATAATCTAGAAGGGGCTCCAGTGCAACCAATATGACCATGACACATCACGTGTCCTTTATCTACATGAATAAAGTCCAAAATATGGCCAGTATGTGTTATTACTAATCCTGATTTATTTTTAGGCCATGGCTGATTATGTTTCCGGGGAGAAGTACCAAGTAATTCATTGGTCATTTCACCTATTAGTCTCATTGCCTGAATATCAACACCAGATTCAGGTTCATCAAGAAGTATAAATGTTGGATTTTGAAGTAGAAGTTGAAGTAATTCACTCCGTTTAATTTCCCCTCCCGAGAAGTGTACATTCAAATCTCGACTTAAAAAATTTCTTAAATCCATTTGTTTCGCGACTCGACCAATTTCAGCTGTTGTTTCGTTATTTTGGGTAACCAGAAATTCTGCTACTCGCTGCAATTTTAATCCTGGGATATTAGGTGGACGTTGCATGGAAATACCGATTCCAAGCTTAGCTCTTTCAGTAATTGATTTATGAGTTATATCCTCTCCCTTAAATTCAATTTTTCCCTCTACAATCTTATATTGAGGAAAACCCATTATTGTTTGGAGTAAAGTACTTTTACCTGAACCATTGGGCCCGAACAAGACATGGATTTCTCCATTAGGGATATTAAGATTTAGATTCGTTAAAATTATATTTCCAGGTTCGTTACGAACTTCTACTGATAGATTTTCTATTTTTAACATGAAATTTCACTTTTAAATCTTGAGAAGAAACCTTTTACCCCCAAATTAGGTATAGTTTCAGGTGTAACCTGCTTTGCATTAAATTAATAATTTTTTTTTCAAGTGACTTTTTTCAATACGCTTCCAAAGAGTATTTTATGACATTGAATTGAGATCATTTGACCGAGGTTTTTAACTAGATAGATTCTTATAAAATGGTTGTCATAAATCACTCGCTTAAATAAATCAAAAGAGCCTCTTTTCATCCATTAATCAATAATAGAAGATTAATTCCTATGTCAATATTAAAGCGTCTCTTTGGTCGTCATGCAAGTCAAAAAAAAACAAGTAAACCTGTCACTAGACAGGAACTTATCACTTTTATTGGACTAGCACGAGCTGGAAAGACAACTATATTACAAAGGTTACGAACTGGGGAATTTTATCCAAATGCTTTAAGAACCATGGGATTAAACGTCGAATCTTTTGAGTATCGGAATATTAAATTTTCTGCATTTGATTTAGGTGGACAAACAACTTTTCAGGATTTATGGGAAGATTACCTAAAATTATCAACTGCGGTTGTATTTGTAGTTGATTGCTCTACTCCTGATGAATTTTATGAATCGCGAGAAGCACTTTATCGTGCCTTACCCCATATCCCTCCAAATGGAGTTCTTCTTCTAATTGCAAACAAAGCAGATATTTCAGGGGTAGATCCTTATGTTTTACTGTTAAAAAATTTTGATCTATACGAAATACAGCAAAAGGGTAGGTTTAAAGCTGTAAATATCTTTCATATCTCTGCTAAAACTGGAGCGAATTTCTATCAAGCGTTTGATTGGTTAATTGAGACCCTTACGGGAGAGATTATCTTACCTTCTATTAATATTTACAATGTATGTATTTATCAAACCGAATCTGGACTTTTAGTTGGCAGTTCAGCTTTTGAATCTGTTGAAGGGGCGTATGATCCCTCTATGCTCACAAGTATGTTCTCTGCAGTGAATACTTTTGCTCAGGCCTCCTTAGGTGCAGGTGTTAAAGAAATAATTATGAAAAGGGTAGGAGATATTGAAGTCTCAGAAAACTATAAATTAGTTCGTGTAGAGGATACTGACTTTTCTGTGATATTAATTGTTAATGAAACTGACAGTATTCGAAGGAGTTCAGAAATTGGTAAGGATCTCGTTCTCTGGACTAGGATGAGAATGCCTGAATCAAACATATCATTCGAATCTGGAGTAGAATTAATAGATGAAGCAGAAATTAAATCTTATTTACAGATGAAATTCCCTGAAGATGTTATTAAAGTACTCAATTAGATTAATGAGGATTTTACTTTTTGTTGTATACAAATCATCAAAGCTTACATCTTACCAATTACTCTACTCCATTAACTTCTAATTAATTAAATCTGAATTAATAAATCAATTTGCATTTTGCTCATCGTTTGAATCCGAAATAAATAGAATCTTTTCCGAAGAATGTATTAATTACCTATTTTGCTAAATTTTTTTTTCATTTAACAATTCTGAAAGAGGAACATGTGAAATTTTCTTATTGTTTTCTTTTGAAAGATTTAAAAATTCATCAAGCTGACTCCAACTAAGGGTCAAATTTTTTAAAACTTCTCTAACGATTTTGATTTGTTCTTCTTCCTTTTTTGTAGATAGAAATTTAGAAAACTTTATTGGTACTAGTTGTTGGTAATCTTTGATAACATTCAAAAGAAATTGAACCGTGAGAACTATATGAGGTATTAAAATTGGGGGTTCTGGCCTAAACTCCTCTTTTAAGATTCGATTCTGAATAATATCTTTCCTTGGATATTTTTCATATCCAATACCCTTTTTATTTAGATAACGAGCTGCTGCTAAAGTACTTCCTGTTCCTAAGAAGGGATCAAGAATAATATTAGCTTCAGTAAGTTTAATGCAGCGATATGGGAGTTCAATTGGGAAGGGTGCTTCATGGCCTTTTTTAATAGATACCCCAGTAGTTTTTTGGTAGGGAATAAACCAAATATTCCCGGCATCTCTTAAATCCTCCTTACTATAGCGTCCAATATTGGTTTTATCAGCATAAGGAATTCCAATATTTAGTGGATTAATGTTATATTCCTTTTTATCTTTTATTAAAACATAAATATTCTCCCATAAATTATTTAAACGACGAGTACCTCCTGTTGGGGTGTAATGCCCTTTACCTAGTAAAGATTTTATCCAAATAATATTTTGCAAGCGAATAAAGCCAACTTTTACCGCTAGGTTTACAACTTTCTCACTTATTCCTTGATCCTTTGCTGAATCACCAATATTAAGAAAAAATACACCTTTGGGACTTAAAACTCTAAAACATTCAGACCATACTCTCGATAGAAAAGAAAAGTATAATTTCTCAGGTTTATTATCATTATAGACAGTTCCAGTATCATCGGAGTAATGTTTCGATCGGTTATAGGGGGGTGAAGTTATTATTGTATCTATTGAACTATTTTCTATTTCAGACATGTCTTCAGAGCTTTTATAATAAATTGTTTGGCCATCAAAAGTGTCAGATTTTTCCATTCCTCTTCACGATCATTTTCTATTCTTAATTCTTTAATAATATGCTTCATATAAGAGATTTTTTGTTTTTTTTGAATTCTCTCAGGTTTCACGTCATAAAGTAACGATTATTTGAGGAAAATTAAAACAAAATAAATTTATTAGACTTTTCAACGGATGATTTAAGAACGATAATTGATTCTAGACCGATCTATTCACAACTAACAGCTTGAGAAACATACTTCTGGTATGATCTCACTTTTCTGTATTTTTGTGATACCTAAATAGGGACTAGATCATCGTTGTCCGAAAATAACAATAACGTGATAAAAATGAATGAATTTGAAGAATCTCAAGAGGTAGGAAAAAAGGAAGAATCTGAAGAAGAAATAACTCAGTTGACTATCTCTGAATTAACTCCTTTTGCCCGTCGTATTCAAGTTAAATTTGTCGTTTTAGATAAAGGGGAACCTCGAACTATTTTAAGCAAAAAAACTAATGAAGAGCACGTTTTAGCAGATGTAAAGATTGGGGATGAAACAGGGATAATAACTTGTTCATTGTGGGATGAAACAATTGATAGAGTATCTGAAGGAGAAACCTATATAGCTAAATCCTGTTATGTCAATGTTTTTCAGAATCATATGAGGCTTGCTTTAGGAAAATGGGGAACCCTTGAAAATGCAAATGAGTCCATTGCTCTTGAAAATGTTAATATGGACAATGATCTATCAGAACAAGAACATAAAATTTCTAGACGAAGAAAATTTCGACGTCATCCTAGGAAGAATACTGAATCGCGAGAAGATGATTATTAGTAGCTTTCTAATAATCATTTTATTGTTTTTGAAAAATTACTTTTTTCCATTGATTCCTGAGTTGTATTTTTGCAATTACATAAATTGCAGGAAAAGTCTTTTTTAATAAATGAAAGACTTAAGGGTTCAATAGATATATCATCTTAACAGGATTTATATGAATCTTAACCTATATATGATAATTCAGTGGTTAATATGACTAATAAGATTGGAATACGATTAGAAAATAAGAATAAATGGGAAACTAGAGCTCCTTTAACCCCAGATGATGTAAAAATATTAATTAATAGACATAAATTTTCTGTTATTGTTCAATCATCACCAATCAGAACTTTTTCTGATCAATCATATCAGGAAATCGGAGCAGAAGTTAAATCAAATTTAAACGACGCAAATGTAATATTTGCAATAAAAGAATTACCTCTTAAAGTTATTGAGCCAGAAAAAATATATCTTTTTTTCAGTCATACTATAAAAGGACAGCGTCATAATATGCCCATGTTAAAACGTTTATTGGATCTTAATGCTACTTTAATTGATTATGAGAAAATTATAGACGAAAAAGGTTTACGATTGATTTTTTTCGGAAATTATGCTGGAATGGCAGGTATGAATCAGACTTTATGGGCTTTTGGAAGAAGAGTTAAAGCAAAAATGAATCTTGACAATCCTTTTCTTTCTTTGAAACATACTTATGAATATGAAAATTTAGAAGAGCTTCGAAATGCCATTAAAAAGGTAGGAAATGAAATAAAATTGAATGGTTTACCACAAGAATTAGTTCCAGTGATTATTGGTTTCGCTGGTTATGGCAATGTTTCCAAAGGAGCACAGTCAATTCTAAACTTTTTACCTGTCATTGAACTTGATCCTACCCAGCTTTCTGATTTTTATCATCTTAAAAAAGAGGAATTTTCCTCAAAGCATTTGTATAAAGTCGTATTTAAAGAAGAACATATGGTGAAACCTAAAAGTGGGAATTTTAATCTTCAAGATTATTATAATTATGGTTTAGAAAAATATGAGAGTAACTTCCAACAATATATTTCCTACCTTTCAATTTTAATAAATGCAATTTATTGGTCTGAAAAATACCCCCGATTATTAACAAAGGAGTTTGCCAAAGATCTTTTTCAATCAAAGAAAAAAGTAAACCTACAAGTAATTGGAGATATTTCTTGTGATCTTGAAGGTGCTATTGAACTAACAGTTCAAATCACTGAACCCGATAATCCTGTATTCATTTATAACCCTATTTCCTCTCAGGTTAAATTAGGAGTTGAAGGTGAGGGTATAGTAATAATGGCAATTGATAATTTACCATGTGAGTTACCACAAGAATCCTCAGCCAATTTTAGTAAAACATTAATGCCTTTTATACCTGATATAATGAAAGCAGATTATAAAAAGACTTTTGAAGAATTAAACCTTCCTCCAGTAATTAAAAATGCAATAATTGCTCATCAAGGGAAATTGACTCCTTCATACGAATATTTACACAAGTATCTTCCCTCTGAAAAATAAAAAATTCAATTAATAGTAGAATATTTATCTTTGTAAATTTTAATTAATCAAAACATCAATGGTAATTATCCCTAAAAGAACTTATTTGACACAAAATGAATTTTTGGTGATAAAATTGAAAAAAATATTAATTTTAGGAGCAGGAATGGTGGCAGGCCCTCATATTAATTATCTACTTGACCATAATTATGAAGTAATAGTAGCGAGCCGTACGTTAAGTAAGGCCCAGAAATTAATTAAGAACCATCCTAGAGGAACTGCAATTGAGTTTGATATTACTAAAACTCCAGAAAAATTAGAAACTCTAGTCAAAAATTGTGATATTGCTGTTAGTCTTCTTCCCTATATATATCATGTTGAAGTTGCTAAGCAATGTATTCGCTACAAGAAACATATGGTCACTACAAGTTATGTCTCTCCTGAAATGAGGAAGCTAGAACAAGAAACAAAAGAAGCTAATATTACAATACTAAATGAAATTGGTGTTGATCCTGGAATAGATCACATGAGTGCACAAAAAATAATTGATTCAATTCATGCAAGAAGTGGAAAGGTACTCTCTTTTACAAGCTATACAGGTGGATTACCCGCTCCAGATGCTAATACAAATCCTTGGGGTTATAAACTATCATGGTCTCCAAGAGGAGTCATTCTTGCAGGAAGAAATGCTGCTAAGTATCTCAAAGATGGAAAAATAGTAGAAATTTCCGGTGAAGAACTTTTCGATCACTATTCACCTTATCCTGTTAATGAAAAAGGTCCTGGAGATAAAAAAGAATTAGGGATGTTAGAAGGATATCCAAATAGAAATTCGATGGAACCTTACATTGCTATTTACCAAATTCCTGAAACTCAGACCATGATTCGTGGAACTTTGCGAAATCCTGGTTGGTGCCGAACCATGAAAAAGATTGCAGATGTAGGATATCTAAAACTTGAAGAAGAAGAATTTCCAGATGGTTTTACATATAAAAATCTGACAAATAAACTTTTAGGAGCACCAATAGATTCAAATGCAAAAAATAATCTAATGAAGAAATTTTCACTCAAGGAAGATGATAATATAATTTTTCGATTCGAATGGATGGGTCTCCTTGGTAATACCCCTCTTCCTAAGAAAAAGATTTCTCCTCTCGATGCTCTCTGTGCTCAATTTGAAGCTCATCTTCAATATGCTCCTGGAGAAAGAGATATGCTTGTCATGGTTCATCAATTCAAATATCAGCTTACTGATGGTAAAAAAGAACAATTAACATCCACAATGATTGATTACGGTATATCTAATGGACCAAGCTCAATGTCCCGAACCGTCGGTCTTCCAGCTGCTATTGGAGTTCGGATGATTCTGGAAAATAAAATTACTGATCGTGGGATTTTAATTCCAGTTAAAAAATCCATATATGAACCTATTTTGAAGGAATTAAGTGAATTAAATATTCGGTTTAAAGAGAGAGTAATCTCTTTATAGATTCATTTTAGGGTTATATCTTTGATTAATTATAATTTAAATGAAGATACAGCTAAAATTAAATTCCCCTCTACAAGATATCAAGGTAGTAAATTAAAATTATTGCCATGGTTAAAATCTGTTTTTATGGAAATTGAATTTGATATCGTATTAGACGCTTTTGGAGGAACAGGAGCAATAGCTTACCTCTTTAAATCATTAGGAAAGCGAGTAATTTACAATGATTATTTAGTCAGTAATTATTACATTGGTAAAGCACTTATTGAAAATAAATCCGTGAAATATGATGTCAAGAAAATAAAAGGATTGTTTCAGATCAAAGCTGATATTTCTTATAAAGATTTTATTCAAAATATCTTTAAAGGTATCTATTATACGGATGAAGAAAATAAAACCTTAGATATAGTAGTTCAAAACATAATGCGTTTAGAAAATATTTATGAGAAGTCTCTATGTTATTTTGCTTTATTTCAGGCCTGCTTACAAAAACGTCCATTTAATCTTTTTCATCGGAAAAATCTAAATCTACGATTCAATGATGTCAAGCGTTCATTTGGAAACAAAAGAACATGGGATACTCCTATTCAACAATTATTTACTCAAGCATTAAAACAAGGTAATGGATCAGTCTTTGATAACAGGAGAGAGAACCAAGCTCTTAATTTAAATATTTTTGATTTTAAAACAACATCAGATAGAATTGATCTCATTTATTGTGACCCACCATACTTTTCGAATAAAGGAGTTGGAGTTGATTATCATTCGTATTATCATTTCTTAGAAGGATTATGTCATTATGATCATTGGCCGGATTTAATTGATTATCAAACGAAACATCGAAGATTAATTCCAGTAAAAAATCAATGGAATGATCCTAAAAATGTTGTATTAGCCTTTGACCAATTATTTAATAAATTTCAAGATTTTATCATTGCAGTGTCCTATAGAAACCCTGGAATTCCCTCTATTCGTGAAGTAATTGACATATTAGCCTCTTATAAAAAAAATATTAGTGTTTCAAGAACTCCATATAAGTATGTGTTAACTACTAAGAAAAACCAGACAAATGAAGTATTAATCATTGGTCAATAAATTAGAAAATGGCTAGAAACGTAAATCACAATATGTAGCATATATTACTGAATCTTTAAGGAATCCAAGTTTTTCATATAAGTAGATAGCAGCTAGATTATTTTCTTCAACCCAGAGATATATACAATTTATTTTAACTTCGTTAAATAGTGCTTCACAGAGTTTAGACATAGTTTCATATGCGAACCCTTGGCGTCTTTCAACTAAACGAGTTTCAATTCCTCTGATAATAGCATAGGAGAATGGTACTTTAATTAAAATATGAGGAGCGGCAGCAAAACTAATGATTTCCTTATCCTTCATATAACCATAGGCTAACCCTCCTTTTAAATGCCGATATCGTTTAGGTAAATAAATCGTCTTATTAGGAATTTGAACAACCGAATTATAGTTTTGTTTTGACTTTTTGAATCTATCATTAGAGAGAAAGTATGTGAAATAAGTATTAAAGATGTCAACATTTTTATTTGTTTCTAAAGATCGAAAATTTGTAAATTTAGCTCGAATATCATCCCAAAGATCTTTATCATTGAACTGGATAACTATATTAGTCTTAAACCATTTAATCTGACTCTCCATTTCCCAGATATCTGTTCCAGAGATATGATACTTATTATCAAAGCGAAAAATATATCTAAACGGCTCATTCAAATATTTTAATTGAATATTTTTACTTTTCTCGAAGTAATACCAGATCACATAGCAAGTTTGACTTAATGGTTCTGTTTGGATATTTTCTAAAAATTTTAGATCTAATTTACTTTCGGAATTCTTAAATAAAGATGTGAATAGGTTCCTGAGCAAGGATGATCTCCATTCAACAAGGACTAGAGATATGACAATAAAATTTTTGATTCTTTAACCTTCAAATATTGTGGATGAATTATCAGGTTGGGATGAAAGAGGATGTCCTTTATCATATGATTTTCGTAAATGTTCGAGTGTAACATGAGTGTATAATTGAGTGGTTGATAAGGATGAGTGGCCCAGTAATTCTTGGATAACTCTGATATCAACAGCATTAGATAAGAGATGAGTTGCAAAAGCATGTCGAAGTACATGTGGGGTTAATTTTTTGTCGTTTATCTTAGCAAGTGCTTTGTATTTTTTTACAATTCGTTGTACTGAACGAGTGGTCATACGCTTTCCTGATCGATTAGTGATAAGGGCGTTTTCATCTTCATTTCCATTTTGGGAGCTTAAATATTCATTTATAATGGGAATAATTTGATCAGGTAACGGAATTAAACGATCCTTATTCCCTTTTCCTCTTACTACTTTGATAAATCTATTAGATAGATCTAAATGACTTTTATCTAAGTTTATTAATTCTGATACTCTCATTCCAGTTCCATATAGAAGGTATAAAATTGTTTTATCTCTAGGAGTCTTTGGTGCTTCAAGAAGTTTTAAAGCTTCTTTTATCGTTATAGTTTTTGGTAAAGATTGCGGAATTTTTGGCGATTCAATCGATTCTATAGGATTTTGTGTAACAAAACCTTCTTTTTTAAGAAATTTGTAAAAGGATTTTAAAGAACAAATTTTTCGGTGAAGACTTCTTGGAGAATATTCCTTTTCTCTTTTTAAATGAAGAAAAAAACCACGAAGATCGCTAGTACAAATATCCTCTAATGGTTTACTATTTGTGAAACGTTGGAACATTTGAAGATCATATGAATACTCTCTTATTGTATTTGGAGAGTAACCTTTTTCAACTTCTAGAAATATTAAAAAATCTTCGAGCAACATAAATTAATTTTACGACATTTCCTTTGTATAAGGTCATGTCATCTAAGTAATATTTCATTTATTGCATAAAATTTAATAAATTCTATTTATCAAAAAGGCTTTACCTTCGTCCTCGTTATATTTTATTAATTCTGCCCGATTTAGCTCATGTAGTGAGTGTAAAACGATTGCAGCCGAGAATCCAGTAGCCTTAGTCAGTTCCTCGCGAGACATTTCTGATTTATCACCATGTAATAAGTAAAGAATTTTCGCATGAGGCTTCCCTGAAAATACTTTCTCCAATAATGCGATGTAAATGCTTAAAAGCTGTTTTACATCAAGGGTTGTTTCTTTTTGAGTTGATAATTCATTAAACAATTCTGATATTTTTTTAAACTCATTCTCTAAAGATAAATATTCAGATTCAAGCTTCTGTTGAGAAATTTGGGCTTGATTTAATTTTTCCTCTCTCTCTGCTAGGAGTCTTTCTTTTTCAATCACTAAAGCTTGTTTTTCATCAAGTTCTTGTTTAAGAGTTTCAATTGTTAATTTAACGCGTTCAATTGTTGGAATTATTTCATCAAGGGCAAGTTTTTCAGTGGTCATTCTCACTCACCAAAACATTAATTTCATATTAATTCTTGAATTCTATTCTTAAAAACCTTCGTTTTAATCCTTATCGATTAAAAAATACAACATAACCGTGTTCATCATAATAATTATTTAGCTTAGATATATGAATTTGATCCCACTTTCTTCCTTTTTCATTAAACAAGATCAATGCTTCTGAAAAATTCCAAGTATGCATAATATAACGTAAATAACCCTCAGGGCTTAGTGATCTATTAACTCCTTTCACATTTACGAATTTAGCAAGTTTATAGAGTGATACTAAGATTACAGGGATTTTAAATATGTTAATCAATCTTTTTAATTCAATTAATGTAATCTCGTGTTTAGTTAAGAAATTTTTTTTAGATTCATCAAAATATGACTGTTTGTATTCTAAAAGATCTCCTAAATTAACTCTTAATAATTCAAAACCATTTGGGAAGAAATCTGAAGCAGATCGAACGCATCCAATCGCTATTGTATTTAAAAAGTAGTTATTACCTTTAATATATCTAATATAAAAATTTAGGGGGAGTGAAACAGCATTTGAGTCAAATGAGCTTTCTTCTTTTGTTTCTGGTTTGCTATATGGAAATATATTAACAGTATAAGGGTGGAAAGGTATAAAATCATAAATTGGTTTAAATGATTCACGAAATCTGACTACGTCGACAAAATTTAGATTTGTTCCGACTATGGATAGATTTATTTTCTTAGATATAGGAAAAAAGAAGGGTGCATTTATTAGAGCGGAGCTTCCATCAATGATATATAATTTTCTCAAATAACAAGGGCTTTTGTACTTAGTATCATTACTCTGATCTTCAGTATATTTTCGTGCAATAATTGAATATCTTGGAAAACCTTCAAACTCACGATAAAGTTTTTGGTTATGTGTACGGAAAAATAAATAATCTGGAAAGCAAAGAAGCCGAATATTTCGTTGTAAAAGTATTCCCTGATCATATAGAAGTGAATCGAGCAAAGGTTTTGTCATCCGAGTATTTCATCAAGATAAATTATTGCAAAATTCCTTTAAACTAAAATAGGTTTTATAATCAGAATAGAGAACACTAAATTTTTATTTTTTTTTGGAAAACCATTATAACTTGGTGAAAGTATCAAGAAATCAGAGTTGAGAATACCTAATGGATACAATTTATGAATTGGAAATACCTAGAATTAGCAAGGTAATACAAGAAGGGAGTCATTATCGTATATTAATACAGGTACCTGAAGGGATGCTTGACTATCCATTAAAGCAAATCATCAAAGAAATAAATGATTTTAGTGAAGAATTAGAAATCTTCGTTTCAGGCGATCCTAGTTATGGAGTATGTGATGTTGCTACTAATTTAGCTAAGATACTTGATTGCACTCTTCTTATCCATTTTGGTCACACTTCCTTTAGATTTGAGAAAAAGATTCAAATATCTTTGAAAAACTTAGGAATACAACTTCTTTTAATCCCAGCTTTCGTTAATATTAATATTTCACCATTTCTTCCCAAATTATTAGATAAATTAGTTGAATTAAACTGGAAACAAGTAATTTTAGTGTCAACTGCTCAACACCTTAATATTTTAGCTTCAGTTGAGTCTTTTCTTGTTTCTAATGGGATAGAGGTAAGAAATCAAATTGAAAGACAAATATTGGGGTGTCATGTCTTAAATGCAAGAAGAAATAAACAAGAATCAGTTGACGGTGTGATTAGTTTACATGCAGGAACTTTTCACACTAATGGAATGATATTAATCTTAGATACTCCTATTATACAATTAGATCCTTATAATGGAGATATTCAATATTATTCTAGTGAGATACGAAGACAAACTATCCAAAAGCGGTATATCGAGATTCATAAATCAAAAAATGCAAAAACTTGGGGAATTATTAGTAGTTCAAAATTAGGACAATTTAGTAAGAGTAAAATCAAAAATATAAAAGAAATAATGGCTGGAAATAACTTGGATTCTATCACGGTTGCTACTGAGAAAATTGATTTTTCAGCATTATCCAATATAACATGGGTTGATGCATGGGTAAATACAGCATGTCCAAGGCTGGCTTTTGATGATCAATTTCGTGTAGAAAAACCTATAATAAGCTACAAAGAATTTTTATATCTGTATAACCAACTATCATGGGAAAGATTACTTGAGATGGGGTTCTTCTAATTTAATGATAATTACTCTTCTAATTCTAAATTCGAAGGAGTTCTCTAGATTATTTTATATAATTTTCATGTATTTATGACTTTGTTCAAAAAACATGATGATAAAACTAGGAAGTTTCTTCCTTGGAAAAGGAAATATATGTGAGAAAAGGACTGAATCAGGATAGACATTATTCTCAAAGCCAATTTGATTTTTCCTTTTCAAAAAATGGGGTTCAATTAAAAGGGAGTAATTTACTTGTTGTTTTATCAACTGAGGGAGGATTACCTATCTATACGCGTTCAATTCACGTAGATAAATTTGGTCGAATCCATAATATAAAACGTGAACTTTTTGAACCTAATAGTGAGCCAATAATGTTAATGTCAGGACTTATTGAGGCTATTAGCCAGTTAAAAGAGGTAGTTCGTCCTACACTTGTTGAAATCACTGAAGAAACAGATCATCCTATCTTTGTTGACTATACCAAAACTCAAAATGGTATGGCATTGATAACCCTTTCAACATCATCTGAGTTTCAAAACTTATCAAAAACGCTACTTTCTCAGCATTTACCTATGCTAGATGATTTAAAAGGTTCATTAAACTTGTGGGAAAATGGTTTTGACCAGATTCTTGAAGATAGATCCTTAGCTGACGATTCAACCATTTATAAAAGAATTTTAGGCCAGATTAAGAAAGATCTTGGTGGATTAATCTCTTTCATTTTAGTTTATGATGATAAAGGAGAATTTCTATTCTCTACATCACGAAATCAAGACAATCCACTCATTTCAGACTCAATTATTCCAACAATTTCCCGATTTGTGAAATATGAATATATTTTTCACAAACGACCTGATTCAATTCTTGGAGCAAAACAACTTAAGGATTCTGTGATATGGCATTTTAAATGTTATAATAGGATTTTTGTGTTTTTGACATATCGTGTTCCTGATATGCACACATTCTGCACAATTAAGTCTGAAATGATTACATTTATTTCAAATAATCTAGAAAAATTCATTGAAGCGTGTAATTGGCATGATAAGGAGTTTCACCTAAATAAAGCACTTCAAAGTTCACGGTTCGTCTTTCTTTCCTGATTAAACAGTTCTTGATTTCTTTTATTCAAATTTTTTATTTTTATTTTTTCTTGATCCTCTAATAAACTTTAAATTAGAATATAGAAATAATTTCTCTATCATATAGCTACCGGAAATGGAAAATAATGTCCGAGGAAGAGAAAAAGCCTTTAATAACTGAACTCGCCAAATCAAGTCGATCCTCTTGTCGTGGGTGTAGGAATAAGATCAATAAAGGTGACCTAAGAGCAGGGATTCCATTTAAATTCACAATAGAATCTGGGAAGGAAGTTTTCTCTTATGGATATTACCATATTCATTGCGTTCCTAAATCGCATCAGGATGAAGTATTACACCTATTAGAAAAAAACGATTTAGTTACCAAGAATGAAGTATTTGAAATACGTAAAAACATCATTCAATCAGCATCTGATACACCAAAATTAGATGAAGCTCCTTTTTTAGAAGTTTCTAAGTCATCTCGATCTTCTTGTAGATTGTGTGAAAATAAGCTTCTGAAAGATGAATATAGAGTAGCTGAACCTTCAAAAATTGAACTTTCAGACGGACGGGTAATATCTGGCCATAAGTATTATCATCTTAATTGTTTTTTAGATTCTCAGAAGAATTCAAAGGAAATTTTCTCATCAATTATTCAAGAATCTTTGAGAAGAAATATCCTTACACCTGAGACGATTGAGAATATAAAGAGTAGCTTTTACTCTACATTCAAGGAAGAAGACAGTGCTTCATTGGTATTAAGAATTATAGGGGAGACACCAATTTCAATCGAGATAATTAAGCAAAAAGCCAAGGAAATGAATGTCAATTTTAACATTGTTGAAAAAGTTCTAAAACAGAGGTTAGAAAAGGGCGAAATTTTCGAGCCTCAATTAAATCATTTTCAAAAACTTTGATTTCAAAAAAACAGGTAATTTAAATAAAGCTGGAAAATCCGTTTTCGGATCAAAATCTCTAATTTTTCTTAAATTTATCAATTTTTACCTGTAAATGATTAAAAACTATTGAAGCAACTTTTTTATAACCTACATTTGACAGATGAACTCCATCTCCTGAATCAAATTGTGAATTTAAAAAATATCCATCACTTAAATCGTTAAATACATCTATTGAGGTGAAATCTATTCCAGATTGAGTTATAATTTTCTGATTAAGTTCCATTATTGTCGGATGAATCTCAGTCCATCCCATAGGTGGTATAGTAATTATAAAAATTGATATAATCTCTTTTTTTGCTATTCTTACACCCTTCATTAAATTTTTCCAAATTGAATCAGCTGAATAGCCCAATGCAATATCATTTGCACCAGCCCAAAGTAATATGAAATCATATCTATTTTTATCTAAAATACGGGAAAGTCGTGAAAGAATTTGTGAAGAAATTTGACCGCAAATTCCATGATTATCGATTTTAAACCAAATATTTTTGTTTTCTTCAGATAATTTTCTTTCTAACCAGTATTCATATGAACTTTTTTGATCTCCACCATAAAATGGATCATAGGAAGGAAAACCCGCTGTATGCGAATCTCCAATACAGAGGATTTTAACTATTTCATCCAATTTAAATGCTCCAGATTTTAAAATCACTGTTTAGGAGAATCTAGAGTATTAAGAATATTTGAAATATCTATTTTCTCAAATTTTAGTTTTGAAAATTCATAGAGTGTTCCTAATAGGACAAATAAATAAATTGGAACATTTAAATATGTGATCCAATCAACTAATTCCCAAGAATTTATGTTTAAAGTTAGATTAGTAAGACCTTTTGTAGTAAGCCAAAAATAGACACTAATAAAGGTATATATAACACATAAAGGAGCTATTGTAATAACACGACGTGTAGAGAGAAGTAATCTCGCTTCTTCTTCTTCAAACAGGGATAATGAATTTGTTATACGAATCCAGGCAATCCCAAAGATATAAAGTATAAATAAGCCAGAAAGTAGAAATATCCCCAATTCTAATTTATAAGGATTCATTAGGAAATACCTATCAGGAAAAATAGCACCAAGTAATGCCATAAAGATTGCTGATCCAAAGACTCCAGGAAGGTACCTTTCAAGAAATTGAGTATTATTTAAAAAAGCTGAGAGAAAAGCTTGATTTACTTGCAAAAAAATGATCCATACAAAAACATTGGCAAAAAGAAACATATTGGATTGATTTGAGGGTTCAAAGAAATTTGATATATCAAGAATGAAAAATGTAATAGTACTTGCCAAAAAAGTAATAGCAATATGAAGAATAGTCTTCTCGCCTGTCTTTCGATAATTATTAAAAAGAACTAGAAAATTTAGAAAAGATAAAAAGGTTGCAAAACTTAACGGGATAAATAATATTAAAATTTCTAAAATTCCAACCATTTTTTTAACCTCTAAGGTTCTTTTTATCTAAACCCAATTCGTGATATATTCGTGATGCATATTCCTTAGCCCATGATTCAGTTTTCTCTTCAAGTACTTTTGCAGCCAGGACTGAAACTTTAAGATTTAAAATTCTGGCGTTATATTCAAGAAGTTCTCTTGTTTGTTTATTAATTCTTATTGAAAGAACACTAGTTCTAGACATGGATAATCACAGGGAGAATTGAATTTAGTTACTGTGTAATACGATGTAAACGAGGAATTATTAATGAATTATTATTTCTTTGATATTGATACAGGTTGCTCTTATATAGGATTTGAAGCTAATGGCTGATTACAAAACATCAATAAAAACATCCAAGTACTCCTCGGAGTCAAAATTTATATTTAAACTGTTAATTTGGATTCGTGCCGTTCGTGCTCCATTTTTCACCGCATCAATAATTCCTTTAAGTTTAGGAATGGCTATCGCTTGGTATGAAGGTCAGGTTTTTAATCCTATACTTGGTATTATGACCTTAATTTCAGGGGTAGCAATCCATGCAGGTACTAATCTAGCAAACGATTACTTTGACGAAGAAGCCGACAATATTAATGAATTTTATTCCCAATTTAATGGAGGATCCCGAATTATACAGGATCAAGTTCTTCCTTCCTCACATATAATAAAAGCGTCAATTGCGTCATATTTTATTGGAATACTTCTAGCTATATTATTAATTTTCTTGACGAATGGCTATCTCCTGATATTATTCCTGATTATAGCTATTGGATTAGGTTTTTTCTATACTGCAATACCTGTTCAATTTAGCTACCATGGCATGGGTGAAATTGCCGTATTTGTCGGTTTCGGACCACTAGGGGTATTAAGCGCGTATTATATACAGTTGGGTCATATTAATTCCGTTATTCCATTTTTTGCGTCCATTCCAATTGCGATCTTAATTGCAATGGTTCTATTTTTGAATGAATTTCAGGACTTCGAGGCGGATCTAAAAGCAAATAAAAGAACATTAGTGGTTATCTTAGGAAAGAAAAAATCAGCTATAATTTATCAGATCGGATTAATTCTTACATATTCTTCTTTATTGTTATTATTATTAATATTGAAATTACCACTATTAGTTCTATTACCAGTAATTAGTTTTCCCTTGGCATTAAAAATAATAAAAATTGTTAGAACAAATTACCTTAATATAAATGAGCTACTACCTGCAAATGGCCAAACTATAGCTTTACATTTTATATTTGGTTTACTAATAATTGTTGGATTTATTCTAGCTTAAATCTACCATGGAATTTCTGATATTTTATCTAGAAGCTCGCTTAAATGTTCAATTTTAAAGTCAGGTTTTATTTTGTTAATATCTTTAGAAGTAGATCTATTGTTTTGAAAGTGCATAGTTCTGAAATTGGCCTTTTTGGCACCAATAATATCATTTTTAAGGTTCTCCCCAACATGGATTATATCCTGTGGATTTTCAATTCCCAATTCAGTTTGAGCAGTACCGAATATAAAAGGGTGGGGTTTTGAGAATCCAACTTCATTTGAAAATGTCATAGAATCAAATATATTACCTAAAGCTAGGTTATTAGCAACCAATTCTCTATAAGCATCACCTGAGGAATCCATTGTATTAACAATAAGACCAAGTTTAAAATTTTCTCGTTTTAAATGGCTTAAAACTGAATATGTTTCACTTCTTGGTTGAATTTGGAAGTTAAAAAGCGAATTTACGAAAATCTGTTCAATTCTAATTCGTATTTGATATTCTGGGACAATAGATAAATTTGTTAAAAGAAGATTCGTTAATCTCCCAACTCCATAATCGAAACCTCGTTCTTTTCTTTCGAAATTTATTGTATTATAGGTGTTTTGAAGAGCTCTTTCATATTGTGGTCGGGAAATATCATATCTTTCAGCTAGCAATTCATAAATTAAAAATTCGCGATGCCCTCGTTCGTAGTTCATAATTTCCGCACGGATTGGGGTTGTTAATACTCCGATAAGACTGAATGTTATTGCATTCATACCGATAATGCGTCCTAACTATAATTTTTGGACTCTAGAGAAATATAATATATTATCCAAGCTTTGTGAAGCTGCTTTTTTTATGTAAACCTACTTTATATTTTTACCCTCATTATTATAAATTATAAAAAATATTAAGATTATAGTATTAAAAACGTAATAAGTCTTTAAGATGATTTTTTGAGCTGGTTAAGTCAATGAAATGTCTTGGTATCGATGTAGGGGGAACATTTACTGATTTTATCTTAATAGACTCAGATTCTGGGTTTGTAAAGGTTGAAAAGGTATCCAGTACTCCACACGATCAATCCCTTGGCATTGATACTGGTTTGAGTTTATTAGGAGAGAGTATTAAAAGAATAGATGTCCTTGTACATGGCACAACTGTTGCCACAAATGCAATTCTTACCCGAAGTGGGGCTAGAACTGCTCTTATCACGACAGCAGGATTTACAGATGTTTTAGAAATCGGACGACAGAACCGTACCAACTTATATTCGTTATATCCAAAACGAATTACCCCTCTTATTCCCAGAGAGTACCGTTATGGAGTGAAGGAGAGGATAACATCAAAAGGAGAAATTCTTGAAGGTTTATCTGTTGAAAATGTAGCTGAAATTATTGAACATCTTAAGAAAAATAAAATCAACTCCCTAGCAATCTCCTTATTCTTTTCTTTCTTTAATCCATCTCATGAATTAATAATAGAAGATTTAGTTCGGAAATCAATCCCAGATATTAGTATTTCTAGATCCAGTTGGGTGTTACCTGTATTTAGGGAGTATGCTAGAACCAGTGCAACTGTTTTAGACGCATTTGTGGCTCCTCTTATGCGTAATTACTTTAATTCCTTACTAGTTAAAATTAACAAGCGAAATATTAAGATTTCTCCATTAATTCTATTATCAACAGGTGGTGTAACTCAAATTAAAAATGCAGCTGAAAAATCAGTTGAAACTGTATTATCTGGTTTAGCTGGTGGTGTATTAGGGGGATTATATTCAAGTAATGAACTAGGAATTAAAAATGCCTTAACTTTAGATATAGGTGGTACGAGTACTGATGTTGCAAGTGTTTTAGAGGGAAATATTGAAGTTACAACAGAAAATACCGTTGCAGGTTATCCACTCCCTCTTCCAACCATTGCAGTACAAACTATCGGGGCCGGTGGTGGATCTATAGCACGTTATGAACACGGTGTTTTTCGTGTGGGTCCAGAAAGTGCTGGAGCAGAGCCAGGACCTGCTTGTTATAATCAAGGAGGAAAAGAACCTACAGTAACTGATGCTAACTTAGTTTTAGGAATGTTAAATCCTAAATTTTTCTGTGGAGGATCAGTAGAAATTTTTCCCAAATTAGCAAGTGAAGTTATTCAATCTTTAGCTGAAGAATTAGATTTTCCATCAATTTATGATTGTGCTTCAGGGATTATCGAGATTTTTGAAAATAATATTTCTCTTGCACTAAGAAAGGTTTCTACAGAAAGGGGATATGATAGTCGTAATTTTTCCCTAATCGCATTTGGTGGAGCAGGCCCATTACATGGTTGTTCATTAGCAGATCGGTTATCGATGAAACATGTTATTATTCCTCCTTATCCAGGAGTTTGGTCAGCATATGGATTATTGACTGCAGATATAAGACATGATTTGACCAAATCTATTTTGAAACCCATGGATATAATTACAAAGCAGGAACTTGAACAGGAATTCTCTGAGCTTACAAATATGGGCGTAAATCAATGTATGGATGATGGATTTAAAGAAAAAGATGTTATGATCACACGTAGTTTGGATGTAAGATTAATTGGTCAATCTTATGAATTATCTGTTCCTTATTATGGGGATTTAAAAGCAACGTCACATGCATTTGATAAAGCGCATGAAAAAGCATATGGATATTCCTCTCCCGATGCAAGGCGAGAGATTGTGAATATTCGTGTTGCAGCATTGGTTCCATTGCCAAAGTTTCATCTAAGGTCTTTACCATCTGGTAAAAAATCACCCCCTGAGGAGTCACATCAAGGTAGAAGAGAAATTTTTCTTCAGGGTCAGTGGTGTGAGGTTGAAATTTTTCTAAAGTCAATGCTTGAAGGTAATAACATCATTGATGGGCCTGCTATCATTGAACAAAATGATTCAACTACATTGATTTCTCCGCATTGGCAAGGTGAAGTTATCCTTGATGGTCATATTTTACTCCAAAAATTGATTTGAGGGTTTTATTCATGGAAGTTGATCTAGTATCTCTATCTGTTATTCAAAAAGCTTTAGAAAATATTGCAGAAGAAATGGGTATAGTTTTGAAAAGAGCTTCGTTTAGTCCTAACTGCAAAGAACGCCTAGATTTTTCATGTGCCATTTTTGATAAATTTGGAGAATTACTTGCACAGGCTGAACACATACCAGTCCATCTTGGAGCTATGTTTTCTTCAATGGAAATAATACTTCAAACCTACTCAAAAGAAACTATGAGATCTGGAGATATAATTATCCTTAATTCCCCGTACACAGGAGGTACCCATCTACCTGATATAACTTTTCTGATGCCAGTTTTTATAGAAGGAGAATTAAGTTTTTTCGTCAATAATCGTGCACATCATGCGGACATAGGCGGATCAACACCTGGTTCTATGCCAGGTATTTCTACTGAACTTTTCGAAGAGGGTTTGATTATTCCCCCAGTTAAGCTATATTCCGAGGGAAAAGAAGTAAAAGATATTATGAATTTAATCCTAGCTAATGTCCGTGTAAAATCTGAAAGATTAGGTGATTTTCGTGCACAGCGAGCTGCGCTGCTTCGTGGCGAAGAAAGATTGAAGGAATTATCTATTCGATATGGTAAAAATTATTTACTAGAGGCTGCTAAACAATTATTGAATCTTTCAGAGAAAGCTTTTCAGAGACAACTCCAAAGGTTTCCTGAAGGTGAATTCACTTTTGAAGACTATTTAGACTCCAATGGAGTAACCGATGACCCAGTAAAGATTAAAGTGGGAATAAAAAAATCAAATGAAAAAATAAAAGTTTCTTTTGTAGGAACAGACCCACAACAAATTGGAAATTGTAATGCTCCAAAAGGAGTAGTTTATTCATGTGTTTATTATGTATTTCGGTCATTAACTGATCCAGCTATCATGACAAATGCTGGATTATTTCGAAATATTGAAGTTAATATACCAAAAGGTAGTTTATTAGATCCTGCATATCCTGCAGCAGTTTCTTCTGGGAATGTTGAAACATCACAAAGAATTACTGATGTATTATTAGGAGCACTCTCTTCAGCTCTTCCTGAGCAAATTCCGGCCGCTTCACAAGGAACGATGAATAACATAACTATAGGTGGGATTGATTATGAAGGAGTTCCTTTTACATATTATGAAACTATAGGAGGAGGGGTAGGGGGAGCTAAATCATATTCTGGTATCTCTGCGATACACTCTCATATGACTAATACTTTGAATACACCAATTGAAGCGTTAGAACTCTCCTATCCCCTTAGAGTCAAAACTTACTCATTCCGTGAAAATTCAGGAGGGAATGGCATCAATAATGGAGGAAATGGAATTATCAGAGAAATTGAAGGATTAGTTGACACTAAAGTGTCCCTGCAAACTGAACGTCGGAAATTTTGTCCTTATGGGTTATTTGGGGGAGAAGCTGGTGCTAAAGGAATTAACATCAAAATAACTAAGGATAACAAAGAAATCCAGTTACCAGGTAGAGTTATTATTTCTTTAAAGGTAGGAGAATCTTTGAAAATTATGACTCCAGGCGGTGGAGGGTATGGAAAAAGGGAATCAGAAGATGATTAAAAATCAAAATGAGTTATTGTCTTTCGCTCGAAGTGAAAATACTCGAATTCGACGTGAAATTCTTCTTAACCTTTATGAGAGCGCATTAGTTGCTGTAAATCCATTGAACATCATACAAAATAATATTGTGATAACCCATGATCAGAATGAGCTCCAGATTTTTGAAAAATCAATAAAAATTCGAAACAGAAAAATATGGATAATAGGAGGTGGAAAAGCTGTTGGGCATATGGCACAGGCTTTAGAAGAAATCCTTCAAAATTGTGAACTTTCTGGGATAGTAATAGTGCCTAAAGGAGTAAAATCTCAGCTTAAACTAAAGAATATTGAGTGTTTGGAGTCAGAGCATCCAATTCCTTCATTTAAAAATGTCGAAAACACTGAAGCCCTTTTAGAAGTTATTAAAAAGATTAAAAAAGAAGATCTTGTTCTCGCATTAATAAGTGGAGGTGGTTCGGCTTTATTAACAGCACCTATTGATACAATTTCTTGGAATGATTTTCAGAGATTCAACTTGCTTCTCATTACTAATAAGATGACAATACAACAAATCAATATTATTCGAAAGCATATTTCAAATATTAAAGGTGGAAGATTGGCTACATACTGTAAATCAAATGAAATTTTAGTATTAGTAATTTCTGATGTGATCGGAGATGACCTTACTAGCATCGCTTCAGGGCCATTCTATCCTGATCCAAGTACATTTAAAGATGCAAAACAGATACTTCAAGAATTCAATTTATGGGAAAATAGTACGCCTTTCTCTATTAAAGAACACATACAGAAAGGTATCAAATCTTTGGTAAAAGAAACTCCTAAACCTTATGATCCAATATTTCAGAATATATCTCATTTTATTCTTGCATCAAATAAAATTGCCTGCAATTTTGTTATTGATGAAGCTAATAGATTGGGTATAAGGTATAAATTTCTTACTAATCAACTAGAAGGGAATTTTAAGGACATGGTAGAATATCTTTTCAAAGAATTCACTGAATTTTTGTCTAAAGGCGAAAATTCTTGCTTGTTTATTAGCGGAGGAGAACCAACAATTGAAGTTACAGGAAAAGGAATAGGAGGAAGAAACCAAGAAGTTGCTGCATTAATGTTGTTAAAGTTCAAAGAATTCAGAGGAAAATTCTGTTTTTTATCTGCTGGAACAGATGGAATAGATGGAAATTCTCCATATGCAGGTGCGATTGTTGATACAGATTCATTAATTATTCTAGAACAAAGTGGATTAATTATCGAAAATTATCAACTTAATAATGATCTTACAACCTTTTTTAGTGTACTAGGTGGCTCATTGATAAAAACTGGACCAACAGGTACAAATGTAATGGATATTCATTTTTGTTGGATAGAGAAGAGTTAGAATCTCAATGAATTTCTCTATTAAAATATGAGGATAATCGAACTGTTTTTAAGATAAGTTCGTGTCAATGAAGTAAATAATAATCCATTTACGAAAATTATGGATTAAAAGAGGAGTTATCTTATGGAATTGACAAAGACTGGCGTAGTTGGTCTTGATGAATTATTAGGAGGGGGGATCCCTAAAGGATGGACTACAATATTATCTGGAGAACCTGGTGCGGGAAAAACTTGTCTTTCGATTGGATATCTTGTAGAAGGTATCCGTCAGTATAATGAAAATGGGATTTTTCTTTCATTCAATGAATCTCGAAAAGAATTATTATTGACTCAAAAATCATTTGGTTATAACTTAGAGAAATATGAAAAGGAGCAGAAAATTCGCATATTGGACTTCTCTTATGGAAAAGCGTTAGGCCAGGGGCAGATTGCTTTACAACAGGGAAAGCTTGATTTACCTGGTCTCACAAAAGAGCTTAAAACGGCAATAAATGACATCAATGCAACACGACTTGTTATTGATCCACTTACTATTATCTCTTTGCTATTTGATGATGTTCGTGAAGTTCGTTACAACTTTTTACGATTTTTTGATGTAATTAGAAGATTTGGTGTAACATCAATTGCAATAACAGAAAGTACAGGGTTAACAGATTACACTATAGAAGATTTTCTAGCATCAGGAGTTATACACCTTTATAACGAAAGAACTGGGTCGAAAAGACAACGGGGAATAGAAATAATCAAAATGAGAGGGATTAAACATAAACGAGGAGTTTTTCCTTTATCCATTACTGAAAAAGGGGTAATAATTTCTCCAGATGTTGAATTACCTTCATAAATTAAACCAGATACTTTTCACGAATATCTTTTATTGCAGTTCCTGGTCGAACTCCTTTTGGACAAACACGATTACAAACATAATATTTTTCACAGGCAGGAACACCATATTTTATTGAAACTTGATGCACTATTTCTGAACGGCGGATCTTGCTTAAACGAGTGTCACCAATAAATCGATAGGCTTTTGCTAGAGCAGCTGGTCCTAAATATTGACTATTTTTTGCATTAACAGGGCAGGTCCAACAAATCCCACACAGAATACAATATACAAGGTGTTCAATAGATCGGGCTTCTTCTGGTGATTGAAGAGATTCTGGTTGGATATCTCTATATTCTCGCGCAAAATAAGGTTCTACATGTTCATAAAACCTCCAAAAAGGTTCCATGTCTACAACCAGATCTTTAATTATCTTCATATTTGGCAATGGTTCAATTAATATCTCATTTTCTTTATCCCAATCATTTCTTATTCTCCCAAAATTCAATTCAGGTAATTTTAGTGGTTTTTGAGTTGATTTAACCTGAAAAATTTGAGTTTTACATGCTAATTGTGGAAGTTTATCAATAGTTAATCCACAAGATCCACAAATAGCCCCACGACAAGAATAACGAAAACTAAGACTAGAATCAAAGTGATCTTGGATATAGAATAACGCTTCTAATATACTCATACCTGGTTTTACTGGGACTTCAAATCTCTGATAGTTCGGTTCACTTTGGTTAGGTTTCTTTCGATAAATCAAAAATTTTTGTGAAATATTCATGATATTTTCTTCCTAATATTTTCTTGCCTGAACCTCAAAATATCCGAGTTTAACAGGTTTTGTTTCCATCTTTAAATCACCTTTTAGATCCCTTAGAACCATAGAATGAACTAAATATTTAGTATCATCACGTTTGGGGTAATCTGTTCGAAAATGAGCCCCTCTACTTTCTCTTCTCCATAGTGCACTAAATGCAGTTACTTCAGCAATATCAAGTAAGTTCCTGAGCTCAAGAGTTCTTATTAATCCAAAATTAAATTTTCTTTCTTCTGGAGTTGAAATACCACATAACTTAACATTTTTAAATGCTAGTTGGAGTTTTTTCAAGTCTTCATAAGCACGAACCAATTCATCTTCAGTCCGATAAACAAATACATTTTTACTCATAGTTTCCCCCATAGAATGGCGGATGGCAATAGGCGTTTTTCCTAAATTATTTTCCCATCTAGTAAATAGCAAAATCAGATCATTAAAGGCTTTTTTCTCTGCTTCAATAATCTTTTGAATTGGTGGAGATTTTGATTGTCCCTTCTCTAATATTTTTTGTCCAACATATCTTCCAAATACTGCTGTTTCTAATAAACTGTTACCTCCCAGTCTATTAGCTCCATGTATGGATATAACTGCATTTTCTCCAATTGCCCATAAGCCTTTCAATGTAGTTTCACAAAATTCACCATTATATTTTGTACCAATACCTCCCATAGAATAATGATGTCCTGCATGGACAGGGATCGGAGTATCAATTGGATCAACCCCAGCAAAATCAATAGCGATTTCCCGAATCCCTGGTAATCTCTCTAGTATCTTTTCTCGTCCTAAATGCCGTAAATCAAGATGAACATATGCTTCTTCGAAACCTCTTCCTTCGTTAATTTCGGTGGTAATCGCTCGTGCTACAATGTCTCTTGGGGCAAGTTCTTGTGCTTCAGGGGCGATTTTCACCATAAAACGCTTATTTAAGTTGTTGTACAGTAATCCTCCTTCTCCCCGTGCGCCTTCAGACATTAATATATTAGTACCATGCAAACAAGTAGGGTGAAATTGAACAAATTCACAATCACTCATAGGAACTCCTGCTCTGAATGCTGCTCCGACTCCATCACCAGTACAAATTAGTGCGTTTGTACTGGCTCTATAAATCCACCCAAATCCTCCAGTAGCAAGAATAACATTGTTAGCTCTAAATATAACTAAATTACCAGAAGAAAGATCAAGGGTAATAATTCCAGTCACTTGATTTTCTACTTTAATGATATCGATAAGAAAATATTCATTATAAAATTGAACATTTTGTCGAACACACTGCTCATAAAGCGTGTGTAATAATGCATGGCCAGTCCGATCAGCTGCATAACATGTCCGAGGAAATCCAGCTCCCCCAAATGGTCGTTGAGCAATTTTTCCATCTTCAAACCTTGAAAATGGGGTTCCCATACTTTCAAGTTCCACAACAATTTTTGGGGCTTCTTTACACATGAATAGAACCGCATCTTGATCAGCGAGATAATCTGATCCTTTAACAGTATCAAATGAATGTCTCTCTGGAGTATCATCTTTCCCTGCAGGATGGTTTCCCAGAGCTGCGTTAATTCCTCCTTGAGCTGCACCTGAATGACTACGAATTGGAACAACTTTACTTATAAGAGCAACATTATGTTTTTTGGAAAGTTCTAATCCCGTTCTAAGACCACTCAAACCACCTCCCACAACAACTGAATCAAATTCCAATATATCCATAATAATTAATCTCCATTCTATTCAAAAGTAAAAATATTATTTATTTGTTATAATACTCTCATTTATGGCATCTAAGGATTGACATCCAGTCATCATCATTGCTTTAGAAAGTGTTGATCGTAAATAATCCATTTGTAATCGAACACCTTCAATACCTCCCCCAACGGCAGCTCGTACAATATCTCGTCCAATTAAGGCAGCATGAGCTCCAAGGGCAAGGACTTTTAAAACATCATAACCTGTACGGATCCCTCCATCTACAAAAATCATGACTTTTTCATCTTCAACTGCTTTGACTATATGAGGCAAAACTTCGGCAGTTCCAGGCGTGTGGTCTAGCACTCTTCCTCCATGATTGGAAACGACAATAGCTGCAGCTCCCGCGTTAACAGCTAAAACAGCATCTTCTGAACTCATAATCCCCTTAATAATGACTGGAAGTGAAGTCGCTTTAACTAGTTCTTCAATATCAGCTTCGCTTTTACGAAAAACTGGTTTATTATGCTTATTCATCATATAGGAACCACATCCGTCAGTATCTACTCCAACAGCAGCTGCACCAATTGTTTCAGCCCGTTTAAAAAATTTAATAATCTCTTCTTGAGAACGGGGTTTAACAATTTTAACTCCCCAACCACCTGCAGATTCTATGGCATTTAATCCATAGCTGCTATTTGTATAATGATAGGTGTATGTATCACCACGCCATCCTAGAGTACCTGCTGCTTTACATCCATGCACAGTCGCATGGCAGAAATCAGCTTCTGTAATTACTTTATCCCCACCAAAAGAATTAACTCCAGTAACACTGGCCCCCATAATAGGCATCTTTAACTTTTTACCAAAAAAATTAAATGTGGTTTCAGGTTCAAAATGATTTGAAACTAAATTCATGTTTAATTTAATTTTTCGTAATGCAAGCCAGTTATTATGAAAGGATGCACCTGAACCGATTCCACCGAATCCTAATGGACGTCCATAGTGTTGTCCTTGACAAAAACGACCGGGGTCTCCATCACAGTCTTTATAGACCATACAAACCCCCTTTAGTTTTTCTTTTGCGTTTTGACGAACATCTTCGAGTGTTAAGACGCTTGAATTCATATTAATTCCTTCTATTTGATAATTCCTTCAAATTGGTGGATAATTATCTGAATCTACTTATTAATCTAATCAAAACTTCTTTATTCAATTCACGTTGAAATAAAGGGCGAGAATCTTTTGAATAGATACGAGTGTTTTGTTCATAAGTTGGTTTAGGATTGATATAAAAGGTTCCTAAAGGTAATTTTTTCTTCTCTAGGGCTTTTTCTAAAGCCATTTTTTGATCATATGGATCATGAGTCTCATCTAGGTAGTAAGTATTCTCTCTGAACCATTGATACGTATTCAGTCGATTGAAACTGACACATGGGGAGAAAAGATCTATTAGCGCATACCCTTTATGGTTTAATGCCTTTTTAATTATTTCTTTTGTCTCTTCAGGGTGGCCGACAAAAGCTCGGGAGACAAAAGAGGCATTTTGGGCAATAGCGATAGCAATAGGGTTTAATGGCTCATTATATACTCCTACTCTCTGTACGCTGGTTATGAATCCGATATCGCTGGTTGGAGAGGCCTGTCCTTTTGTTAAACCATACACACCATTATTATGAACAATATTTACAATATCTGGATTATATCGAATAGTATGAAGAAAATGATTACCACCCTCGCTATAAGTACAACCATCACCTGAGATTGCAATAACGTGTAAATGAGGATTTGCTGCTTTTATCGCAGTCGCATTTGATAAATATCTTCCATGTAAGCCATTCAAGATATTTCCATTTATAAAATGACAAAACTTCCCAGCCTGTCCTATTCCCGTGACAAAAACTGTATCTTGAGGGTGAATATTTAAGTCGATCAGAGATTCTTTTAAACTACGAAGAGCACCAAAATTACCACATCCTGGGCACCAGTGTGGATCGTTTTTACTATCCCATTCTGTTCCTTTTTTTGACATTTAATCACCTCTAATTATCACTAGTACCTTTTCTAACAATTCTTCTACTGAAAAAGGATAACCACTATATTTTAATATTTTATGGGGTATTTCATGACCAAATTCAACTTTTATTAAATTTGCAAACTGACCTGTTGCATTATTTTCAATAATTATTATTTTGTCAGCTTTCTTCAAGTAATCAAGAGTGCTTCTTGGTAACGGAAATACTTGTAAAAAATGTAGAAAGGCGACAGAATACTCTTCCTCGCGTAATTCAGCAAGTACTTCTTCAATGATGTGATAATTACTTCCCCAGCCAATCATTAAAATATTGTAATCGGAAGGACCAATAAATTTAGGGGGAAAAGCGTCATATTTTATCATTTCTAACTTTTTCATCATTTTTTCAACAGATTTGTTACGAATTGAAGCGTCTTCTGTAATATAACCATCTTCAGTGTGAGTGTGAGAGTCTACTCGAATCATTCCCTTTCCATATCCTGGTATTCCTCTTGGAGAAATTCCATTATCTGTAAATTCATATCTTTGATAACCCTCTGCAGTTTCTACGAAATAGTTTGGTATTGTTAGATTTAAAATGCTAAGATCAGATAAATTATACGCTGAATTTACAATATAATGATCTGATAAAATTATTACAGGTACTTGGAACTTATCAGCTAAATTAAATGCTTCTTGTGTTAAAATGAAAGCTTCCTCTATTGATCCAGGAGCTAATAGGATTCTTGGAAAATCTCCATGTCCAGCATGTAATGCAAGCTGCAAATCACCTTGCTCCGTTCGGGTAGGCATTCCAGTGGCTGGTCCTGGTCTTTGTCCCAAATTTATAACCATCGGACTCTCTGTTACTCCAATTAATGAAATAGTCTCAGTCATCAAGGCAAATCCTCCTCCAGAAGTAGTTACAAATCCACGAGCCCCTGCATACCATGCACCATAACATTTATTTATTGCTGAAATCTCATCTTCGCTTTGATCGACAATAATTCCAAAATCTTCCCCATACTGAGCAATAAAAGACGCTATCCCGGTACTTGGGGCCATAGGATAAAAGCACACATAACTACAACCTCCTGCTATTGCCCCTAAGGCTATTGCGTCTCTACCTGAAAGGATTAAGTCTGAACTAATATTTGGATCACGAGAAATATTGAGATTTAAATTCAGAGGTTTTTTAGTTAAAACTTCTTCGATAATATCAGCTCCTTTATTTGCTGCCTCTAAATTCTTTTGAACAATCTCGATTCCTTTTTGATGGAACTGTTCTGTTAGAATATCATCAATAAGCTTTCTTTCAGTCTTAAAGAGAGTAGCTAACACTCCGATAGCCACACTGTTTGAATAGATACGGTTTCCAATTATTTCTGCTATCTTCGTAAAATCAATCTCTAGAAAAGTACAACCATTAAATGGATGCTCCCCAATTAAATTTTCATCTCCAATTATGCAGGTATTTTGGGTTATACGGGATTTAACATGACCTACAGCTTCTTTTGTTAATGGAATCAAAATATCAATTCGATCGCAGTATGCACGAACAGGCTGTGATGAAACTCGTATAGTTGTAGAATTTGTTCCTCCTCTTACTCGTGACATGAATTCTGAGGTGGAAAAGACATATAATCCAGATTTTTTCAAAATTTTGGTAAGAAGTTCCTCTACAGTTGCTATACCTTGCCCCGCTGCTCCACATAATACAATAGATATATCATTCTTTGAATCGTGTTGCATTATCCTTTTCCACAATAAAATTAATGATTTTTGTTATTCTTCAACTTAAAGAAGAGATTAGATAAATAGCTTTTTATCTCTTCAGGTAAAATTTTCAGAAATAAATCACAATTCGGGTAAGATAAAATAAATTAAGCATATTTTCCCTTAATTTTAATAATTTATTAAAAAAAATTATTACACTAGAGTAAAATATCAGATGAACTTATAAACAGCATAAATAATTGATTATCTCTATAAGGATTATTTTTTTTTAAATTAATGTTTAGAGATAATCCCATCTTCCATCAAGATTTGTCTTTGGGCATAAGCTGCAATATCTTGTTCATGAGTGATTATTACGATAGTAGTTTTGGTGTGTTCATGAAAATTCTTTAACAATTCCATCACTTGAGTTCCTGTAACAGAATCTAAATCACCTGTTGGTTCATCAGCAAAAATAATGGATGGCTGATTAGTTAATGCGCGTGCAATTGCAACTCGTTGCATCTGACCTCCACTTAATTGAGCAGGAAATTGACCTGCTTGTTGATCAATCCCAACACCGCGGAGAAGACCCTCTATCCTTTTCTTTAACTCAGTATTTAATCTTCCTGCCAAGTCTGCTGGAAGTGCAATATTTTCTTTAGTGTTAAAATGGGGAAGCAGCGCATAGCTTTGAAAAATAAATCCGAAATGCTTCAATCTAACTTCGGATTTTTCAGAATCTTTCATTTTATGTAAATCTTTACCTCTGAAATACACATTTCCGTGATCGGGAGAATCTAAACTGGCCATGCAGTTTAAAAGGGTCGTTTTACCAGCCCCTGAACTTCCTACGATTGCAACAAATTCTCCTTCTTTAATATCGAGATTAACACCCCGAAGTGCGTACACAGTATTGCGTCCTAGGTTATAATTTTTAAAAAGACCTCTAACAGCCAAGATTACGTCTTTATCAATGTTAACTGGTCCTTCATCACCCTGATCAATCAATTGTACATTAAAACTAAAGAAGGGGATATCAGAACCAAAAAAATCAGACCACATTTTTAGTGATTCAGCTTCAACAAAAAGATCAATACTTATTCTACTAATAGACTTAAGGTGAGTAATAAATTCACGTGTTGATTCTGCTATCTTTACTCCATTAACAGTTTCATCAAGATAATCTCTGAAGCATTTCTGGCATCGCTGAATTAACTCACTAAGTTCATGGAGCTGAGTTTTTCCTTCGTTAATTTGATCTGAAATTGTAGCAATTGTTGTATTAATATCTTGAAAGTCACTCTTTAGGTTGTATTGTGTTATAATCATTTTAGGGATTTCAAAAAGATTGAATATTCTATAGATTTGATTATCTACTTCCTCTAATGCAGAGAGTTTGGCAACCAAAATCCGCAAAAATAGTTCAAATTTTTCCTGTAACCTTTCATCTGAGCTTCGATAATGTGTTTTCTTAATCTCATCTTCCAATCTTACTAAAACTGATTTCATGTTAATAAATCGTTGAAGTGAAGGTGTTAAAAAATTCATAAAGAAATTAATGATCAATAATTTATCAACAAGACTATCAATCTTCATATTTTTCTGTGTATATCCAGTGAAAAATGGAAAATCGAATCCTGAGAGAAAAAAGCGGTACTCTTGAATTTCCTCCATATCCCAGACTGTAATAAAGCTTTTACTACTAATTTTTCTAAACTCTTTTGGTAATTCAATATGCAGCTTCTCAAGATTCGACCCTAATCTTTTACCCAACCTTGGCTCAATTTCTTGAACAAAATTCTTTATTATTTGAGAAGTTTCATGAAGCTCTTGATTTTTTTTCAAGTACCTTTGAAAACGAGATTCATTTTTTTTGTAATAATCATTAAAAATGCGTTTTAATTTTCCTTTTTCCACTTTCTCTACAATATCAGGATTAAAATGGCCATTTCTTGTTCCTGAAACAAATAGAAAAGTATTCAGTTCCTGAGTACTTATCTGGGAACTTTTTGCTGAAATCGCATTCTTTAACTCTGAGCTAATTTTATTTCCCAATTCTCTGTTTAATCGTCGCGAGGGTTTATTAATCAAAGCAGCTGTATAAACTTTCATTTTTAATCCTCCATGAATGGGCCATTTTCAACATGAGAGATTTTTCCATCTACCATGTGGATTATATAATCACATTTCTCCGCAATCCATCGATTATGAGTGACTAAGATGAATGTTTGTTGGTTCATTTGATTGATTCGTCTAAATAATTTCATAACTTCAGCACTTGTTGAACTATCTAGGTCCCCTGTAGGCTCATCTCCTAGAATAATGGCAGGGTTATTAATTAAAGCTCGTGCAATGGCAACTCTTTGCTGTTGACCGCCAGAAAGCTCCAATGGATAATGATATAGTCGATCGCCCATACCTAAATCCCGGAGTAACATTTTAGCTTGTTCTCTAGCTACTCCTGAAGGGATATCCTTTAATAATAAAGGGGTCTCTACATTTTCAACAGCAGTTAAAAATGGGAATAAATTAAATAGCTGGAAAATGAAACCAATATTATCTCTTCTGAAAGCAGTCATTTCAGAATCTGAAAGCTTGTTTGTGTCCAGATAATCGATTATGATCTCTCCTCCAGAGTTGTAATCAAGGTGTCCGATCATATTTAAGAGTGTTGTCTTTCCACATCCAGATGGCCCCATAATTGCCATCATATCCCCTTTTTTAACGTCTAAATCTATCCCACGAAGTGCGTGTACTTCATTTGACTTTCCTTCATTGTATCGTTTATGTAATCTGCGAATCTTGAGAATTGTCTCGGAATCGTCAATCAGACGAAAACGTATACCCTCTAGTTCTATTATCTCACCATATGACATTTTTAGATCACCATTTTATCCTACATATCTAAGAGCTTCAGCAGCAGGTATTCTACTTGCAACCCAACCTGGAATTGCTCCTGCAAGTAAACCTATAAAGGTAATAAATGAAAGATAGGTTATGATAGTATTCCACGGGATTACCATTGAAACACCCATCATATTTGCGAATCCAAGATTAACAATAAGTCCATTTACAACTCCAATAAACAGTCCAACGAAACCTAGCACAAATAACTCTAATAAAGCTGACAGCATTACTTGAAAACGAGGAAATCCAATTGCACGCATCATTCCAATCTCACGTTTTCTCTCTGCAACATTACGAACTGAAATTACCGCCATTCCTACTGCACCAATGATTAATCCAAAATTAACATAAATTTCAAGGAATGAAGTCATTTGTGTCATCATTTCTAGTTCTTCAGCAATTTTAGAATAAAGAGTAGTAGCTGTAGCAACAATGAAATTATCGTCAACAAGTTTTCGATATCCTTCATCTTGAGTATTTGTAAACTCCTCTATCTTTATGGCTAGATCCTTAATCACTGGATCATCTAATGAATAACTTGTTTTTATCAAATAAGTATCAAATTGGTTTGGAGCTCTTGAAATGGGTGAAATTCCATTAGCTTCACCAAAAAAGTTTGTATATTTAGAAAATCTCTCTGGGATGTAAATATTCCCAAGTGTACTACTAAAATCGCCTGAAAATCCACTTCTAAATCCACTTGAAGATAAGGGAAAGCCTCCGGCACGATTCGAGTCGAAGGCACCTCCAATTGTGAATGGTTGATAATTAGGAAAACCAAACATCGAGATATTCATGGGTACGAAGATTTGCATACCAACTGGAAGGATGAATGAATCAGTGAATACAATTGGATTCTTGATGGGTGTTCCATTGATAGTCAATACTTCTATATCATCTAAAGTTTGAGAGAGATCAAAATCAGTAAAATCAGTATCAGATAAAGTTGCTAAGTCAAACGTAATATTATAAACTGACATTGAGTATGATGAATTAAAAAATGCATCAAATGATTTCTTTGAAAGTTCTAGGAGTTCTTCATCTGAATAGTCGGAACTAATCGCAGAAGCAAACCCCATAGCTGATGTTGGCATTCCTGGTGGACGAATACCATCGGGTAATACTCCTAGATAAGAATCATATCTCCAGTTATCATCAGAATAATCTTGGGCTTCCCCTCGGATCTGTTCTGAACGGAGTTCAATGTATCCAATCGGCAGGAGATGTTCCTGTGGATTAAATTCGGGAGATTGAGGATTTTTTGTCGCTAAGAATTTAGTCCAATCCGTGCGGGTCGAAAAAGTCTTCATTCCAATAACATCAGTTATGCTTGAGTCTAAGTTATATAACTCATCTGTATAAGAAGTATTTTCAAGAATTATTTCCTTCTTACTCAGCTTAACATACAGATCAATTCCTCTAGAATCAGATTCGGATTGGCCAATACTACTATCTATATTTGTTGCAACTAAAGATGCAACTGTGACATTAAGTGTTAAAACAACTGCAAATATAGCAAAAGTTAGTGTACTTCTGGTCTTATGGGAAGAAATAAGCGCTGGAGCAACCTGAGCCACTCCTTTTACCCCACTTATTTTTATCAAACTTCCTCTTAAAATCCTCATAAGGGGAGAAAGATTCATACCAACTAGCATAACAGACCCCAAAACAATTTCAACGATGCTAATAATTAAGAGATTAATTGCATTACCTGATAAATCTGCGATCCAGCCTTCTCCCATGGCTACGACAAACATAAAGACAGGGATTGTCCATATTATAAGAGCAGTCATATTAAATGCTTTGGATCGATCGATATAGCGTGAAATGATAATCCCGAGTCCTATTGAAAGGAATCCGAATCCTACAAGTAAGTTTTCCCATTCTTCGACAGAATCCCAGCCAGCTGTTTCCCAGATATACTGAAATTCATCATTTAAAACTCCATTAGTAAGAAGGAAAACTAGACCTAATAACGTAAGAAGAATTCCGATTAGAGCGAAATTTCTGCCTGATCGTTCTTCAAAACTGATTTTAATTCCCCTCAACGCCTCAACTATATTTACACGACTTGCTCTTAATGCTGGAAGTAGTCCTGTTATAATTCCTAAAGTTACACCGATGATAACTGAAAATATGATTACATATTCTTTAACTATGGGTTGAACACTTGCACTACCTGATGCAAATAGAAAAACTAAATATAAGGCAACTATTTGTCCAAAGATCAATCCACCCGCTAGGCCAAAAATTCCTCCAAATACTCCTTGAAAGATAGTCTCAAGAAACATTGAACGAAAAATCCCACTTCGTTTTTCCCCTACGGCTCTCATTACCCCTGTTTGAAATTCGCGATCCTCTACACTCATTAATTGAACATTTGTGATCAATAAAATGCCTGTTATGACTATAAGGAGTCCTAGTACATTTAAAAATGATGACATAAGATTGAAAATTAATTCAATTATTCCATAATAGACTAGTCGAGCTGAATCAAGATTATATACTCTAATTTCCTGGCCATTAATATATTTAGTTGGAATAGCTGCTTCTAAAGCGTCAAACTTAGCTTGCAGAAGCTCTTCATCAATAGCGTTATTGAAATGATCTTCTTGGTACGAAATTAAATAATTACCTATGATATCATGATTTCGAGTTATATCTTCTAAACTCAGCCAATCCTGTAACGCTCTGATCGAAAATAAAACCCCTCGATAAGATGCTCCTATTCCAGGACGATTGGAATCAAAAACTCCACCTATAGAGATATTAACTCTCAGTGTGTTAAATTCTACAGTAAAAATCGGTAATCCTGTTGTGATGTTTATTATAGGGAGACCTGTTGTTTCATTTATAACCATTACAAGAGATAAATTATTAAACTCTGTATTCAGGGTTATTGGGAGGGCTGATGATTTGTTCAATCCTAAATCTTCTGCTAAGGAACTTGACACCAAAGTACTTTTATTATCAATTAAATAGTCATTAATATCCAATTCTTCTCCTGAAATCCAGTCATAGAATGAACCAAAGACACTTGGATAATTTAGCGGAATGCCTGCCATAGAAATTGACGGTTCAAATTGTGATCCAACCAGAGCTGGCCCATAAGTTTTCAATTCAGGCATCACACCTAACGCATCAGGGGCTAAGGACGAAATAATAGTTTCATCCGCAGTGGAGAGGTAACTTCCTGTTGCGTTTGAAACACGAATATCTACTTCCCCTTCACGAATGAGAAGGCTTGTAAGAAATGCATTCTCTAAGGTGTCGGTAGTGATTTGAATTCCGACCATTAAGGTGACACCTAAGGTAATTGCAAGAATTGCACTTAGATTCTTTGTTTTTCTCCGGGTCAAAGAGCGTTTAACAATCTTTAAACTAGCTAGTAATCCCATGAAAACACCTTATCTTATATTTTTACTTTGTTTAACAACGATGGTACCTGCGATAAAATCAAGGACTCTTTGTTGTCGCCCACGAGTTTTCTCTGATAATATTCCTAGGAAAAAATCGAAAGGGAGAAATGAAGTAAGAAATGGGACTTTTGTAATATTTCTAATAAAAGACTGAGTCCAAGTAATTTTGATTCCAGATTCGTCAACGACCAGCAAACCTAATATTTTTTTTCCTATTGTAGTAGAGTACACATATTCACAAACTATGAAATAAACAAGTATAAAGCCAAATATTGGTATACTAATAAAGAAGAAGCCAAATGGAATGTTAAGATCATGCCATTTTAAAGCATCAAGCTGAAAATCAGAAAGAATAATACGGGTGAAACCAAAAAACACGAATAAACCAATAATGATTGAAAAATCAATAATTGATGCAAGAACTCTAATCGTCCATCGTGCTGGTGTTGTCCCCCAATCATAGCTGATACTTATATTTCGAGCAACTTCTGTCGGTACTCCGAATACTACCGAAGGAGGTCTCTTATCTGATGACTCCATTGCGATTCGAACATCTTCTTGTAGTTCTAACAATACAGGAGCTTTTTGTGATTCAGAATATGGAAGAAGTTTGCTAATCGACTTTATATACCCCAATATCGAATTAGAGGTTTTTTTAATTTCCATATTAGTCACATTCTCCTTAATTTGCATTTTTCTCAGTTATATTTAGCAACATCTGTGTAAATTCAGTTAATGAATATCCTAGGTGGAGTAAAAATTCCTTACCACTCTGAGTAAGTTGATAATATTTTAATTCCTCATCTTTTTCAATTAAATTCTCATCAACAAGACTTTTGAGCATTGGATAGATATTAGATCCAACAATCGTTATTTGTCCTTTAGATAATTCAACTATTTTTTTGATTAGAGGGAATGCAGTACTTTTTCCAACCTCCTGTAAAGCAAACAGAATAAGTGGTTTTGAAAACCCTTTCTTATATTCGGTTTGCCATTTTTGAAGGAGTGATTCTTCAATCATGAAAATCATCTGTCTTTGGAAGAGTATTGGAAATCAAAATATATGTACTGCAAATATTAAGTGCCTATAAAAGGCACATCTTATCGGAATAGTAGAACCTGAATGTTAATTTAACAGTATAAAAAATGAAAAAATAACAACGTTTGGTTTAAAATATTCGAAAATCACTGCTTAAAGTTAAAAATACAATATTTCTTAACTTCAAAATGAAATTCCAGTTAATTTTGAGAAATGATGGGTCTTAAAATAGGCAAACAGTTGATAACACATATTTTCTTTGACTATACTGTATGAAGAATTTCTGAAGAAAAAATATCAATGTATGTGTATTAATCTCTTGAAATATCAGACTTCCTTTAGGAACTATCATTAGTTTATCTTTTTTAACCCTGTTCTCCTTGATAAATAATCTAAGCCTATTTACATTTGGATTAATACTTATTTTAAGCTATAACATGACTTTAGGACATAATCTTAGTCTGAAATAAAAAATAATAATAAGAATTGCGAATACGTTTAAAAGGATTTAATCCAACAATATTTTGAGGTAGTTGATTAATGGTAAAAGTAGTCATAATGAAAAAAAATGGAAAAATTGAATTGCAGGAACAACCTTACCCGAGTTTAGAATCAGGAGCTGCGCTTGTAAAAACTGCTTATTCTGAAGTTTGTGGAACAGATGTACATCTTCAGAAAGGGCATTTAGCTGATGTTCCCTATCCAATCATTCCAGGACATGTCTCTACTGGAACCATAGAAGAGTTGAATGGTGATATTTATGATATTGAGGGCAAAGTACTCCAAGAAGGGGATCCAATTACATTCTTAGATGTTCATGAGACCTGTAATAATTGCTGGTACTGTCTTGTCGCAAAGACAAGTACCCGTTGTCCTAAAAGAAAAGTATACGGAATAACTTATTCATCAAAAGAAGGACTCTTAGGAGGTTGGTCTGAATATATTTATCTTAAACCAGGTGTCAAGATAATTAAGCTTCCATATAATGAATTCATGAAAACATTTATAGCTGCTGGGTGTGGATTACCCACTGCCATTCATGCAATTCAGCGATCTGAAATCAAACTAGGGGATACAGTTGTTATTCAAGGATCAGGACCGGTTGGTTTAATGGCTGGATTATTAGCAAAATTGAGTGGAGCGTTTCATGTTATTATGATTGGAGGTCCTGGACATCGGTTGAAGATTGCTGATTATTTTGGGATTGATACAACAATTAACATAATGGATTTTGATCCAGAAGCTCGAGTCAAACAGGTATTTGAACATACGTACAATCGGGGTGCTGATATAACTATTGAAGCAACGGGTGTACCTACAGCAGTTAAAGAAGGATTAGAAATGACTAGGGACGGGGGAACATATACCATTGTTGGACAATATACAAATGCGGGAGATGTGACAATCAATCCGCATTTAGACATTAATAAGAAACATTTAACAATAAAAGGTTCTTGGGGTAGTGATTTTAGCCATTTCTATTTAGCGGTTGATTTAATTAAACGATATTCTACAACATATCCTTTTAAAAACACTATTAGTCGTGAGTATTCATTAGAAGAAGCTGCAACAGCCTTAGATGATGTTGAGCATCTAAGAGTTATGAAAGCCATTATAAAACCGTAAAGAAATGGAGATAATTATATTAAACTTGAAGGTTACAAAGATTTGAAGATCGCTCTCATTCAAGTTCCCTTTCACTTGGGAAAGGAAAATATTGGTATGGGAAAGGGACCCATCAGATTTTTAAACGCAGGAATCGATCAGAATTTGAAAGATCAAGGCTATCAAGTAAAGGTTGAAAGAATACGACTTTCAAAACAATATAAGCGTGAATTAGAAACCATTGCTAGTTTAAATAATACATTGGGAAATGTTGTTAAAAAAGTATTAAAAGAAGGTTTTTTTCCTTTTATTCTAGGAGGAAATTGTAATACATGTCTAGGTACATTAGCAGGATTTGATAAACCAAAACCAGGTATAATCTGGTTAGATGCTCATGGAGATTTCAATACTCCAGAAACATCCCCAAGTGGGTTTCTTGACGGTATGGGGTTAGCCATTGCAACTGGTCAGTGTTTTCATGATATAAATGCTATAATTGAGAATATGCATCCGATTCAAGAGTCTTGTATATTGCACATTGGAGCACGTGATTTGGATCCCGAAGAACGTAAGCTTCTAGATAGTACCGAGGTTCTTGTTGTTGAAAATAATATATTGAAGAAGAGAGGAATACGAAATGGTCTTCTACCAAAGTTAACAGAACTTAAGTCACAAACTCAACAAGTTTATCTCCATATAGATATAGATGTGTTTGATCCTTCAGTAGCTCCTGGTGTTGACTTTCCTACACCTGAAGGGCTTTTTCTACATGAAATGGAGGAAGCTATTAAGATAATTGGTGATAATATTCAGATTAAAGCTGCAGCTCTCACAGCCTATAACCCCGAAAAGGATTTCATTGATAAAACACTTCATACTGGACTTAAAGTGGTAAATTTAATCTTAAAAACCGTTGAAAATCAATCTATAGGCAAACTGAATTAGGAATGGTTTAATTTTATAAAGTGGGAAGATTTTGTGAAGATTTACTTACTTATTGGTAAAATTGACAAATTATTAAACTTTGTTGCTGGAAGTAAACCATCTTATTAGCTAAAGATTGATTTTGGAACTCTAGGAGTAAGAAAATCATCATCTCTTCTTTTTACAAGAATAAAAAAAAATTCTTATCAATCATTAAACTAAAGCCAAAGTTATTAGATAGTTTGATTGCGCGTGTGAGCTAGTGATTTTTTAATGAGTTCTTGTAAGATATTCTGATCAACATCATCTAATTTATTAATATAGAGACAAGATTTTCCAGTTTTAAATTTACCTAGATTTAATAAAAGAGAATCATGTTCTTCAAAACCAGA
>NZ_CDLCQJ010000053.1:0-11210 GCF_975850365.1 Candidatus Hodarchaeum mangrovi
GATCCCCCTCTACTGTCTTGGATTCGGGACATACCGCATAAACTTTCGCAACGCAATACCATGAATCGTCTGTTCCTGATTTAAACAATCTATAGCCTTTACTTGATAACCCTCCGGTAAAAGTTCCAGCAATTGCATATTTATTTTCTGTTGTAAACCCGTGATCTATTTCTACCATGTATTTTCACGTCTTTGTATTTTTACAATTTATGTAAGGATTTTATATTTTCTTTATTAGATCTTGGGTCTTACATTATAATTATACTAAATTAGTCTAATAAAATTATGACAAAATCCAATCTAGCAACAAATAATTTAAAGGAATTTGAAGATATTAACTACTTGTTTATCAAAAAAGATTTTTTTAGAAAAGGAGTGGTGGTAAAATATATGGTGAAACACGATTTTAAAACATGTCAAGCTTTCTTCTGAGGATCTTATCAATTATTTAGCAAATTTAGCCACATTATCGGCTTTTACATTTGTACCACTTTGGGGTAAAGAGTTAGGTCTAACTGATCCCGAAATCGCTGCCATAGCAGCTCTTTATGCATTGATTGCCTTTTCTTCAGGGTTAATCACTGGTCGTTTATCGGATAAATTTGCTAACAGAAAACTATTCATAATTTTTGGTTCAATTACTGGAATGATAACGATTTCGGGGTTACTGATTCCAGAAAAAACATGGTTTGCTATTTCACGAATTATGACTGGTTTGGGATTTGGTGCTCTTCCTCCATCCCTTGTTGCATTAGTATCTGACAAGGGAGAAAAAATAGGTAATTTTTCATCGTTTGGATCCCTTGGTTGGGCTTCCGGGGTGTTAATTAGTGGAGTTTTAGGTCTTTTCTGGGTACCTGCGATCTTTATTTTTGGGATTTTGGCTTTAGGAGGAGCTACTATTTTAGCATTTTCGATTAGAGAAGATTCAAAGTTATTAGGGGGATCTCATGAAAACAATTTAACTAAGGAATCATTTTTTGAAGTTTTTTGGCATAGAAAGAGTGCATATTTAACTCTTGCAATTCGACATAGCTTTGCTCAGTCCATTTGGACATTCTGGCCTTTATTCCTACTCGGTTTAGGAGCAAACACCTTTTGGATTGCAATTATCCAGACTACAAATGCTTTGACTCAATTCATGATTATGCAATACTATACTGATAAGATTCCTAGTAAACTTATGATATATCTTGGACTTATTTTTTCAGCGCTTTCGTTTTTCTCTTTTACCCTCACAACTGACTATTGGGGGATTATTCCTACCCAAATAGTTCTAGGAATATCTTGGGCGTTTACATATGTTGGGACTTTGAGATATTCAGTTGAGAAGAGTGATTTTGATAAATCTAGCTCTGCTGGAATATTAACTAGCACGCTAGCTATTTCGGGGATTTTTGGACCATTAATTGCTTTAATGATAATTGCTTTGGGAGGAGGTTATATTCAGATTATGATAGTTGCTGCAATTGTCACTGCTTTAACACTCTTAGGTTTTTGGTTAAGTCAGCATTTATCATTGTAATAGAATATTGACTCCCTTAATCACTGAATAAAACACGAATAGCAATTTAAAGAATATAATTCAAGGTTTCAAACTTTTTATCCTAAATTAAGCTTGGCAGATTCAATCGAATTAAGGATAATGAAAAATTTTCCCTAAAGTAACTTGCCTTGAGGAGGATGGCCTTTAAGTGGATGAACTACCAATAGAGATCAAGGCAATTGAATTAGTTTCTGATAGGGAAAAAAAATCGCTTGAAATAAATAAAGGAGTAAAAAAGTGGAATTAAAGAAAATAATCAATTACGAGTACAATTCCACCCAGTAAAACTATAAGCCCACCAAGTCCAGCACCTAGAATACCAACCACGATATAAATAATACCCCAAACAAGGAGTTCTCCTTTAGGTTTTCCAGCAAGCTGTTTGTAGCCAAAAATAGCAACAATACCAAAGATAATCATTAGGGCTGCTGCCACTAGCCAACTATTTGCTCCACCTACAGCATCACCTACAAAATTCAAACCTAAATCGACTCCAAACTGATCTAGGGCTAGAATTGCTTCATCCAAGATATTATTTATAACAATAATAATACCAAGGACGATCATAAGTATACCACCAATGAGACCCAATATTCTTCCAATAAATTTTAAATCTGCCATTTTAATCACAAATTTTTCTTTAATTTTAGAAATATGAGTTCTAAAATATAAATTTATTCTACTACTTACAAGTTCTTAATCCTTTTGCCTATAAGAAAAGCATAAAAATTTATTTTAGGATTAAAAGAAGTCATTATTGATATTCAGTATTTACAAATTTAAGTCTAATCAATGTGACATGTTCATTTGAATTTCTCCGAAATTAAATTCTTCGAAATCTTACAATGTGTTCTTCATATATCATTCTAAAGCAATTGAACAATATAATCTTTAGTCTGAATAAATTTCTTTTGAGATCTCCATCTATATACTATAGTATTAGGCTTTTGGTCAAGTCAATATATTTCTTTGTAATAGAATAGATTTTTTCCAAATAATCTAATTTTTTATAACTAATCTGCTATTTTTAAAGTCATTTCTAATCCATTAGGTATGAAAGGAAGCGTTACTGTCATAATTTTTGGATGTTGAATTAAATAAGAAGTGATTTCCTCACATACTTCTGGGTCATCTTTATGGATTTCTAAACAATCTAATACATTGTCAGAAAGTAAGATCCCACCAATACGGAGTTTGTCGATTGCAAGCTCCATAAACTCAGGGTAATCTGCTTTATCCGAATCTAGAAATATAATATCCACTGGTTCAGATATTTGGCTAAGTAATGTTTTTGCATCTCCCAGAACAAGCTCAACATTCCCTTTTAGTCCAGCTTCGGACAAATATTTTGATGCTACTTCAATTTTTTCTGGTAATATATCATAAGAGATTACTGTTCCTCCATGGGATTGTACTGCAGCTGCCAACCAAATTGTTGAGTACCCAAAACTGGTACCAATTTCAACAATTAATTTAGCCTTCATACTACGAGCTAAAAGATATAAAAACTTTCCTTCGTCTCTTGGGATAGCTAATGATCGTTTTTCTTTAGTATAAATTTCACCCATTTCTTCTCTTTTTATTTCCTGTTCTCTTAATATTTCTAATTGTCTTAATGTTTTTTCAACTTGTTCAGGTAGCATAGGTAACTTAAAAAATAACTTACTCAAAATTTTATTGAATGGATATTCGAAAGTTTCAATTTTATTCCTCAAGTGAACCAATATCATCTAGGAAAATGTAGAGCTGTCGAGGGATTTATTTCAGTTATAACCATAGATAGGCAAGTATTTGTTTTTTTCTTATTTGGAGATTTAGGAAAGGATTATATCTCTAATCTAATCTTCTTGCCTGAAGTGAACAATTTTTTCTATATATCTTGACATAAAAGTTCAAGAAATTTCCCCCTTCATGAAACATACCAAAATATCTATGGTGATGGAGAATTTGACTTATTTATAAGTTAATTTTCGATGGATCTCTCATTGATATCAACTAGGGCTAAACAAAATCCGATTTTCGAGGTATTTTTGATTATTTTCATCTTATCCCTAATTACAATGAGAAAAAGTATGGGAAATAAATAAAAAATTATGGCTTAAAATTCATTGCCCATTGATCTTCACCTTCCCATTCTTCAAAAATCTTGCCATAACCTTTTGCTTGGGAGATCTGTTTGACATAATGTAGGATTTTTTGTTGAATACAATAATCCCCTGAATCTAATATCCGAACAATCATATTTATGAACTCTTGAGGGGTCCAAGGGAGTTCCGTGAGTGGAAATGACTCTAATTCCCAGTATAAATATTTTGAATATGGCTTAATTCGTCCATGTAATGCAAATAATACTGTTAACATATAAGAGATCGATTCTGCTGCATCCAATCGATATCCTATATCATTTCCATCTCTTAAGCATTTTATTGATCGATAAACGCTGTTTATGTAAGCATCTAAATTTGAAGAGGTAAATTCATATTCAAATTCTGAAGGTAGTAGTCCCTTTTCTTCAATAATCTGTTGGAGTTGACCTTCTGTTTTATCAATCATTGGAGTAATATGAGCAAAATTATATCTATCCCAGAAGAGAGAGGACCCCCATTCAGCATATCCTCTTAATTTTTTGAGTGTTGTGATTCCTAAGTCAATATATGGACTAAAATTGTTTAATTTTTCCTTATATTCGTCGTATACTTCCTCTTTAATTATAATCCAACAATCATAATCTGAATTTTCGGTTTCTTTACCTTTTCCTCGTGATCCTCCTAAGATAAGCCCAATGATATTAGAATCGGTTCTGGCAATGTCTCTTAATTGTGAAAAATCTTCTTCCATAGCCTTTATTGCTAAGGAATCTAGAATATTTGGAATTATAACCCCTTCCTTTAGCATAGTGCTTCTCTAATCACCTCTATACCGAGCTTCCCATTCTTCTCGCATTATAATTTGGGAAACATCAGTAAGATGATCCGTTGCTAAGATCCCATCTAAATGGTCAATTTCATGCTGAACCAGCTCCGCTAAATCTTCCACATATACGTGAGTTTGTTTTCCATTCTCAGTCATAAATTCCACCTGAATTTCTTTATGACGTAATATCTGAACAAAAAAAGCCACGTCAAAGCTGAAACAGCTATCCCATACTTGAAATTTGTCAGAACTTTTAAAGAGAATGACGGGATTAATCATCGCAAAATCATTATCAGGGAGATTAAAATAAATAACTCTTTTCTTATATCCAATTTGAGGAGCTGCTAATGCTCGGCCAATATTCTTGGTTTTTTGTAAATTACTTAATGTATCTCTTAAGTCAAGGATTATTTGTTCCAATTCATCATCATATTTAGTGATTTCTTTAGAGATTTCACGTAATTGGGGATTACCGAGTAGAAGAACAGGCTTTATTGGCATTTTGATCCTTCATTTTAAAAATTATTGCTTAATTTATATGTGATTTAAAATTTAGAAAAATTTTTTCATTTTTTATAAGCATTCAAGTTTCTCTCATATTCATCGATTAGTCATACTGTATATCCTTATAAAAATCCTAATAGGAATAGTACTAGTGGAAAATCACGACCAACTTTAATTATAGAAAGGAAATTATCATTGGTACACAGAAGAATAATAGAAATTAGGAATTTTGCTAATTTTTTGGGTAAAATAAATCAAGTTTAATCTTCGAAATAATCTATTGACACTTCATGGGGGATTTGGGGACTGAAAATATGAGATTTCACCTAAAATGACAAATTTATTGATTAAGTTATTGTCAGACATTGATGATTCCAGATTGCCCATGTAACATGATTAAGTCCATTTCCCGTGTAATTAAAGGTTTAGTATACCTATTATTAGATCCTTTTTCGAGTTTTTATGGCCCATATATGCATTAAACCATTGCCATTCTAGTTAATTATATGAATTGGTCTAAGGGAGCTAGAATTGATCGATTTAAGGGACTTAAACATGAAAAAATCATTCCTTCCGCACTTAAATATTCTAACACTCATTGTTACGCACTTTTTCTGGGGTTACGTTAATATTTTATATGCAATTAATATCCAACCCTTTATTATAGCACTTATTGGCACTGATTCAGAAGCTGCTAGTATTTTAGGACTAATATTATCCATAGGAACTCTTTCTGCTGTAATTCCTTTATTTTTTGGGTATTTAGGAGACTGGTATGGACGGAAGAAACTCATCTTAGCTGGCCAATTATTTAATGTCATTGGAATGCTTGGAATTGGGTTTTTTTCTAGTAATATTTACTATAGTGTCGTTTGGATTATTATTTTCAATATTGGTGTAGGATTCTATGATCCCCCTCTTCAAGGACTCATCTATGAATCATCACGTGCAGTCAACCGAGGGAGAGTTTATTCTGTTATCTATAACGCTGCTTCGATTGGAGGTATTTTGGGTGCATTATTTATCCAACTTCTAGGTGATGAGGTAATGCTTGGTCTTTTTCAATCTGGAAGTCTTATCTTATTTTTCACTTTATTGTTTAACTTTATCTTCTTGAAAGATCTTCACCCTAATTTTAAAAAAGCACGGATTCCAATTAAACAATTTCTAACTGACCCATTTACTGGTACAACTGCACTAGCTTTCATTATTGACACATTTGCTTGGGGACTATCACTTTCGATTCTTAATGGAGTCTTAATTCTTGTTTTTGATGTAGATTCTAGTTTTTTAGGAGAAATTACTTTAATTCAATCCTTATTACTTGTTATTCTTCAATTTCCAGCAGGATATCTAGTTGATAAGATTGGAAGAACCTTTGGCCTTCTCATGGGAGAATTTGTCGGGATCTGTTGGATTTCGATCTTATTTTACACTTTTACTTTCCCATCAAGCTTTGCCTTGGACTTAGTAGTCATTGCTAGTGGTGTTTTAGGAGTAAGTATTGCATTTTGGAGACCAGCTGTTACTCTTAGTTTTATTGAAGTGGACAAATCTGCAGTCGCCACTAATTTTGGAATTCTAACTTTTATTCAACGAATGGGATGGGTTCCAACTGCAGCGATTGGAGGTTTCTTATTTTCCTTACTTAATTTCCAAATTTTACTACTGATTACATTCTTTGGAACCCTTATTGTTGTATATCTTTTTTTAAGATTAGAAAAAATTGGTAAAACACGATTGGAAATTTCTTTCCCTTAATGGGAATAATTATTTAATTGCTTATTAAATTCCTTTTTTAATGTTGAAAATGCTAGATCGATTAATATCAGCTATTGATAGCTTACAGATAAAGAGTGATGATTATCTTGAAGCACGATATCATACTCGTGATACAACCTCTATTCAAATAGAAAATGGAGTTGTCAAAAATGTTAGTAGCGGAATCACAGAAGGATTATCACTACGAGCCTTAATTAATGGAAGTTGGGGATCAATGACATTAGAGGGATTTACACCTGCTGAAATAAAACAAGGTTTTTTGAAGTGTATAGAGCTTGCAAAAAACTCCCATTCTTTTAAGAAACGATTTATATCACTTGCAGAAATTCCCATTAATGAAGACATTGTTAAACCTAGCATCCGAATTCCCACAAATGAAATCTCAATTACTGATAAAATCGATGTATGTCTAGAAGCAGAGAAAAGTCTTAGAACACATAATGAGTTTATGGTTCAAGCATCAGCAGATTATTTTGATACAGTAGACCAAAAATTCATTCTTACAAGTGAAGGGACAAAATTAGAACTTCATGATCAAAAAACAACTCTGCTACTTTCAGGAGTAGCGAAAAAGAATGGTATTTTATCCCCAGCAGCTTCTCGTATGGCTGGAACAAAAGGATTTGAAATTTTTGAGAAAGATTCATCCCATATACTTTCTGAAGAAGTTGGGAGTCGCGCGGTTCGCCTTACTGAAGCTTCGTTTGCTCCCTCGGGTTATTATACCGTGATCCTTGGACCACAACTCACACGTCTTCTGGCTCATGAAGCATTTGGACATACCAATGAAGCCGATTTGGTGACTGGTGGTTCCGTTTTACAAGGTAAGATAAACAAAAAGATTTGCAATGATAAAATTTCAATTCTTGATGATGCGATTTATCCAGGTTCATTTGGCTGGCTTCCTGGCTATGACGATGAAGGTACACCAGCTCAAAAAACAGTTATGGTAGATAAAGGTATATTAATTACTCATTTACATAATCGTGAGAGTGCAGCAGAATATTCAACCATCCCAACTGGAAATGCTAGAGCTTTTATGCATAATAACGATCCTATAATAAGAATGACTAATTCAGTTATTTTAGGGGGTGATTCATCTTTAGAGGAAATGATAGCAGAAACTGCAAATGGATTCTTATTAGAAGGAAGACGGATGGGGCAAGCAGACTATTCTGGAGAATTTATGTTTGGTGTTCAACAAGGCCGTGAAATTCTAAAAGGAGAGTTAACTGATAAATATTATCGTGCTGTGACTATTTCGGGGATTGCATTAGATGTTCTTAGTAAAACTCGACTTTTAAGTAAACAAATCGAACGGGGGTTTGCAGGATTTTGTGGAAAAGGCCAAACAGCTTTTACTGGAGGAGGAGGCCCATTTATGCTTACTGAGCTTAATGTTGGAGGAAAAAATTGATGTTTTTTACAGATTACCCTGGTTTAGCTGAGAAACTTATCAATCGAATTAGTAATCAAGGATTAGAAGCTGAGGTTTACTTTACAGCAGCAAAAAGGTTACACGTTTCGATTGAACAGAACTCAATTAAATCAGAAAGAGAAGAAATAACCCAAGGTTTTACTTTTCGTGTCGTTAAGGGAAAACAAAAAGGATTGACTTACTCCAACTCAACTAATATCAATACATTGATGAAAACTGGAGATATAGCTGTTAAAATTGCTAACAAAAGTCCTGAAGATCCGAATTGGTCAGGGTTTACTTTATCCCAATCAAGTTCCCCTGTTCAAGGAATATATGATAAAGAAATCGCTCATCTTTCTTCAGAAACGATTTTAGAATCTATAAATATGGTCATCCTACCCATAACGATATTTGGGGAAAAAAATAATATAGAAATTTCTACTCGCGGGCAATTTTCTCTTACAACTGAACTTTCAGGAATTATTAATACAAATGGAGTTAATTGTCAGGAAAAAAGTAGCCGTGTGACACTTAATTTAGGAGCAAACTGTCGTAGAGGTGAGGAAGTAAGTGGTGGGATTTGGGATGTTCTCACCTCACGGAGATTTAACATTATAGATAAATTTGATGATTTTAGTCAGGATTTAGCCCAAAAAACCATATTAAATCTAGGAGCACAAAAAATACCAGAAATGAAAGGAGAAATTCTCTTAGAACCTAATGTAATTGCTATGTTATGTAGACGTGGCCTTATTTCAGCACTTTCTGCTGAAAATATCCACAATAAACGTTCTCCTTTTGTTGACCGTATTGGAGACTATGTATTTAATTCGAATCTTACTCTTGTTGATGATGGAAGATTATCTAATGGTTTATACTCAAGTACGTTTGACGCAGAGGGGGTTCCTAGACAAAAAACGATTTTAGCAAATAAAGGCTATCTGAAAGGGTATTTATTTGACAATTACTACTCAAATATCTTCGATACCACGAATACTGGTAACTCTGCCCGTTCTGGGTATACCTCTCGTCCATATATAACAGGGACAAATTTTTTTCTCGAAGTTGATGGAAAATTATCTTTAGAAGAAAGCATACAAGATATTAAAGAAGGTGCTATAATAGGTGATTTTTCAGGGAATGTAAATATGGAAAATGGCGAATTTAGTGGTGTCTGTAAAATTTCATTTGCCATTGAGAATGGGGAATTTAAATTCCCACTTAAAGATACCACTATTGCAGGAAATTTTTATAAAGTCCTTTCCGATGCATTCTTTTTAAAAGAACCCAAAGATACTTATTATGGCGTACGAACACCTGCGTGCTATTTTTCCTATAATCTTAAGAAGTAAGAAAATAATTTTAGAATTTTCTGTGGATTTTAATCTTTGTACCTAGAATAATATCGTGGTTTTCCTTAAAGATAGGTTCTAACCATTCATCAATGTAGATTTATTATTTAGCAAATAGTTTTATGCTCATTCTATTTGTTAGATTTCTATGGGGCAATTTAAAGAAAAAGTAGCTGAACACTTTTATTTATACATATTCACTTCAAAAAAAGAGATTGAAAATCCAAAAGGTTTTAAGGATCGCTATGAACCAATATTTAAGATTAAAGAGAATGAAGCTTTAAAGCTTCTCCTAGATAAAATTTGGACCAAATTATACAATAATTTAATTAAATTTGATGATCCAGATCATCTAAAAAAACACATTGAGCTAATAGCGAAGTTTGATGTCGACAAGATTAAGAAAGATCCTTTTTCGTTTATTTTTTTCACTTTAAAGGGCATCCAATCCGAAAAGACTTTTCGAGAGTATTATGAACCCATCATTCGCTTTAATAGCAAAGAAATCGTTAAGTATATGGAAAAAGATCTCTGGCAGATCCTCTATGACCTAAGTCGACAAGCCAAAGATAGAGATGATATGATAAAGCATTTGTCTCCTTTGATAAATCTTGATATCAATCGTGCATTAGAAATGATTAAATCGGTTAACCCAGAGAAACATGAATTATTACTGATGATGAAGTGAGTACTGTAGCTAGTAATCCTTTTTGGTGAACGATTTGGCTCAAGTATTAGGTATTATCTTCGATCTTGATGGTGTACTCTTTGATTCAGAACCCCTATGGGATGAAAGTATAACTGCAACGTTCAACCATTTCTATAACATCATTCCCTCATTGGATATTGCTCAGACCATTAGAGTACGTTCAAACCCTACAATTCTTGCAGCTCTAATTGAAAAATACTATCCACAGTATGGTTCCCTGCAAAAAGAGGTAGAACGGGCCAATGCTTATTTAGAAGAGCATTTTATCACATATATGACTTCTCGAATTAAATTTTTCCCTGAAACTCAGAACGTTTTAGAAATGTTGCATGAATTGGGTATCTCTTTAAGTGTTGCCTCAAATGCACCAAAAAAGGTAGTATCAGAAATAGTTACTAAAAATCAATTTTTAAGAACTCATGTTCATCCTATTTTTACGATTGATGATGTCACTAATGGAAAACCTAATCCAGAAATGTTATTCAAAGCTATGAGAATCCTTAGAATCGAACCAAAAAATATGTTATTTGTTGGTGACTCTTTAAGTACAGATGGAGAGGCCAGTAGAGCTGCAGGTATTCCATTTGTACTGCTTGATAGAAATAACTTCACAAAAGGAAAGGCCATTGATTATTTTTACATAAAATCATTAACTGAAATACTAGATTTGATTAGCTCTCAGATTCTGGAAGAAACTGCCACGGGATTCCAAAACGGGTAGTCAAAATACTTCGTGCACCTTTTTCAAAAAGGTTAATATCATGAACTTCACCTGAAGCGATAATAGAACTAAAATTTTTGTCAAATGAATAAGAAAAATTATCTAACGAACTACGAAGGTATGAATCCCCCTTGGGGGTTAAAATAAGGGTTAAAAAGTTGGAATTATATTCGAGCATGATTTTATATTGATTTTTCATAGCCACTTCAATAATGGGAGATGGTGATTTGATAGATTCAAGCATTAATTGAGTAATAGCCACA
>NZ_CDLCQJ010000054.1:0-16733 GCF_975850365.1 Candidatus Hodarchaeum mangrovi
CCCTGAGGAACCATGGACAGCTCATAAGGTTCTAAGACGATTTATTGAACATGAACGAGAACATTATTATTTGATTAGAACTATGAGACAGAGTTTGAATTTTTAAGTTTTTATATTTCTAAATCAAGCAATAGAGGAATATATTACATAAAGAAAACCTATCTCCAAATTTAATTGATCAATAAGATTAACAGAAGAAAAAGAGAAATTAGGAAAGCATAGAATCTGTTATTACATTATCTGTTTGTAGAATCTTATTCATACTAAATCTTTCTCCTTTTTATTTCGATAACTTTACAAGTCTTAACTTATTTTAGCAGTAAAATATATTGATAAAAGTTGCTCCTTTACTATTAAAAATATAAAATAGTGCATATAGTTCTCTATAGGAGGTATTGAGAAAAAATCCTGTTAATATAATATCTTTTGGCCACAATAAATTAAGGGAGTGTTCCCTACTACTATGATACATACTACAATTGACAATTTGATTCAACACGAAGCGATCTCGCTCTCTATCGATTCATCCGAAACCCTAAATGCTTCTATTGACAAGGTTGTCAACTCCCTTGACAAAACAGTAGAGTTGCTTGCCTAGTCAGGTTCTACTGTATTCATTCTAACCCACAAAGGCCAAGAGTTTTCAGTCTCTTAAATTAATGTTCTACCGACTCGTTCAGGTAACAAAAAGAACCTGAATTGCAGGGATCTAACCTCTCAAAGTTTTATCGACCTCGATTAGTATACTGTACTGGATTCCATGACATATTCGCGTTGTTGGCCGCTAATGCAACAACAGGATACTGGAACTCCGTAGAAATCCTCTCATAAAATTGAAAGTTATCTATCTTGAACCTAACAATCCTTATATAGGTTTGAGAAGTCTATAAATAAACTAAATTAGTATATGGTGAATTGATTGCCAGTGGATAGCAATTATGATACTTTAATTTTCGATCTTGATGGAACATTGCATGATTCTAAAACATTAGTTCTTAAGGTTCATGAGACTTGTGTGACAGAATTGTCCTTTAAAATTAGCAAGGAAATATTTCTAGGGCTTTTTGGTAAACCTATTCATGAGGTTCGAAAAGAATTATCAGTAATATTAACTAATGAACAAATTTCTACATTCCTCGACTGTTATTTTACGAAATTATTAAAGATAGTCAATCAAGGACAAACCTGCCTTTTCCCTGGATCTGTTGAAGTGTTAGATAATTTAAAAGTAGCAGGTTGGAAATTAGCTATTTGCACAAATGTGCATACTCCCTTTATGAAGATTTATCGTGAAATTTTCAACCTTGATAAGTGGTTTTCAGGAGAGGGCACTTCAATCTATTGGTCAGGAAAATCAGAAAAAGAAAATGAAACCAAAGAATGGATGATTCAGCAAATATTAAAAGAATTGGACTCGAAAGCAGCCATAATGGTTGGAGACCGTAAAGTGGATATTGATGCTGCACGGAAAAATAACATCGCAAGTATAGGATGCCTATATGGATTTGGTACAAAAGATGAATTGAAAGAGGCAGATTATTTCATAAATAACATTATAGAATTACCTACATTATTAAATGAAATAAATCTTAGAAAAAAGGTCACATTAGTTTGAAATCCCTTTTTTAAGTTTCTCGATTGTGTAAATAATATCAGTGTCTTCAATATCAGATGAAATATAGAATCGAAGTCCATTTTTTCCTAAAGGAGCAATAAGAATATTTTCTTTCTCCAGAAACTTTAGGAGGGATAATTGATTTACCTCCTTTCCTAAATATGCGAGGACCATATTCGTTTGTACAGCTAAAAGATCTACATTAATACCAGAAATCTCATTAATTTCTTTAGCTAATCGTTTTGCCTTTTGATGATCGATTAAAAGTCGTGAATATAAATTTGGATCTTTTAATGCAACCAATCCACAAGCAGATAACCAACCAATTTTACGCATACCACCACCCAACATTTTTCGAAACCTGATTGCTTTTAGTATAAAATCTTTTGAACCACATAACATTGATCCTACAGGGGCTCCCAAACCTTTCGAAAGAGAGAACATAACTGAATCAACATACTGGCTAAATTCTTTAACAGTCACGCCTGAATAAACTGCTGCATTGAATAACCGTGCTCCATCCAGGTGGATAGGAAGTTGATATTTTTCAGATATTTCTCGGATTTCTTTAAATCGTTCAATAGGAACAACAATACCTCCATATCGATAATGTGTATTCTCGAGGCATATTAAAGACGTTTTTGGATAATGTTGATCATATGGACGTATTGCTGATTCAATTTCTTGAGCTTTTGGAGCTCCATCCTGACTTCTGATTGTTTTCAACATAAGCCCAGCTACTGCTGCTGCACCACCTGTTTCAGAGGTACAGATATGGCTATTTTCCTCTAAAATTACTTCTTCTCCACGTTGAGTATGAGATAACAATGCAACAAGATTTCCCATAACACCACTAGGAAGGAATATTGCGCTCTCCTTACCCAAAATTTTCGCAGCATATTCTTCCAGTTCTAAAGTTTTCGGATCTAAGTTATAAACAGCATCTCCTAAAGGAGATTTGAATGCTACCTCCATCATTTCAATACTTGGAGAAATATTAGTATCTGTTCGAAAATCAATTAGTTTTTGCATCTTCTAAGTCCCTACTAAGAACCAAAAAGAAATAATATAATTCTCGAATTATTTAATCAGGTCTTTTTCAGAAAAAACTTCCTTTGATAGTTTAGGAAATTTACTTGATAAATTTTGCAAAAAAAATGTTTTATGAGGATAGGAATCATTTCATCTGGTTAAAAATTGAATTTGATAGACACTATTTTAGCATTTTTAAAACAATTTAGGTGAAAATACAGTGAGAGAATTTAAAAGTGGAGTAGGTTTAGCAGATATAACTCCACCAGTTGGATTACCAATGATGGGTTATTCTGAAAAAGAAAGAGATGTTGGAAATACTGGTATTCACGACCCATTGTATGCTAAAGCCCTTGTGCTTTCAGATGGAGATTGTAAAATAGCTATTGTCAATTGTGATCTTGCAGGTTTCGATCTTGAGTTATCGCAAAAAATTCAGAATTTAGTTGAATCAAATTCAGATATTCTTGGAAGAAATGTCTTACTTGGCTGTACACATACTCACTGCGGTCCAATAGGAACTATTCAAGATCAACGTTTGGAACCCTTACTCGAACGATTTAAACCTTATTTCTCTTTTGTACAGCATTTACGAGAGGTTTATGCTTGGCAAATTGCTGGAACGGTTATCGAAGCAAATAATAGACTTACAAAGTCAAAAATAGGGACAGAACCAGGAAATTTAAAATCAGGAGCAATTTGTACTAATCGGAATAATCCTGAGGGCCCGATGGATCCAGAGGTCCTAGTTATGAGAACTGATTCTCATCTGATGGCACCACAAGCAATATTAGCGAATTATTCCTGTCACCCTACTGTCATTAGTTACAAATCTATGGAAATTAGTGCTGATTATCCGGGATATGCAATGAAGTTTGTCGAACAGGCATTTCCTGGAACACAAGCTATGTACTCAAATGGGGCTGAAGGAGATATTAGTACTAGGTGGAGTCGACGCGAACAGACATTTAAGGAAGCAGAAAGGATAGGAAGAATTTTTGCGTCAGAGATAATAAAAACTGCTGCTCAGATAGAGACTAAAGAAGAAGTTACAATAAAAGCAATTTCAAAAGAAATTGAACTACCACTGAAAAAATTACCAAATTTAGAAGAGGCTAAAAAAATCGTTGAAGAGAAAACTAAAGAGCTTAATAAGCTAAAACAGGAAGGTGCATCTCATGGTGCATATCGTCGGGCATACACCACCTACCTTGGATCTACATTTCAATTGGAATATGTTAAAGCAGGCGCTCTGAAGTCAATGGGAGGTAAAATTAAAACATTTATTCAAGCATTTTCAGTTAATGATACTGGTATTGTGTCCATACCTGGAGAAATGTTTACTAATCTTCAATTAAAGATTAAAAAGAGTTCCCCCTTTGACAAGACCTTTGTTATTGGACTAGCTAATGATTATATCGGGTACATTCTTGATAGTGAAATTTATGATAAAAATATTTATGAATCATGGACCACAATTTTAGCTAGAAATGCAGGAGATCAATTAACTGACGAATCATTAAAACTATTAGCTTCATTGAATGAATGAAAAATTAATTTCTTTTTTTTAATTTCTTTAGTATATCTGGTAGTTGAAGAATGTCCGTAATGGTATAATCAGCTAATTTGGCTTCGTCTGGTGCAAATCCGTATAAACATCCAATACTAACAAGGTTATTTTCTTTTGCAGCTATAATATCATGTCTATGATCCCCAATGACAACAGCTTGCCTTGTTTTAAAGGATTTTAAGATTTGTTGAATCATCCATCCTTTCGACTTATCAGGGTATAACCCAATCCAATAGAATTCATCAAAATAATCATTGAGGTTATACATTGTTCTGATTTTTTCAAGATAATGTGTTGGAGCATTTGTGCAGATAGCCATATTCCATTTTTCTCCCCTAAGTTGCCTCAGAACCTGTACTGTATTTGGAAATAAAGCACCTTCTTCCATTCCAACTTGCTTAATAAATTCCTGTTCTACACAATCAAGGAGAATATCAGCATTTTTTCTTCCAAATTCTAATGCTAAATTCTCTGAAAACTCTGAATTACTTGTCCCAATTTGTTTCACGACAAAAAGTATGTCATCCTCAGTAAAATCTGTATTCCATGTATCATTTAGTCTTTTGAAACATTTTCTATATACTGGAAAGATAAATCGGCTAGTATCAATCAGAGTTCCGTCTAAATCAAAAATTAAGGTATTTAGCTGACTTTCTTCTGACATAAATGAACCTCTAAAGTGTAAAAATTTTAATTAACATAAATGATTCATGGATATCAACTAAAGATATAGTTTTGAGATTAGATGTGAATACGTGGAGAAATAATTTGAATTTCAAAGCTTATCAATGATTTCGTTTACACTAGCCCCTTCATGAACAATTTTACAGGCAGCTTCTATCATTTTTCTTGGGTTCTTCCTTTGCCAAAGATTTCGACCAATACATATTCCAGCGCCTCCTCCTTTCATCGCTCCTTCTATTGTTAACATTACATCCTTATCAGTACCCATTGTTTCCCCACCTGCGATTACAACAGGAACAAGTGCCGTTGAAGTCACTTCTCGAAACGTTTCAGGAGAACCTGTATAATTTGTTTTAATCAAATCAGCCCCTAATTCAGATGCTATTCTAGCAACAAATTTAACATTTTCTGAGCTGTATGGATCAACCATTTTTGCTCCTGCTGGTAGAAATTCTCCAAGTAAGGGGATTCCATATTCTTGACATTCTTCATTAACTTTTCCAAATTCACTAATACCCTCTAAATCATACAGTCCTCCAATGTTTACCGTAAATGCGATGGCATCAATACCTAATTTAATTACATTTGAAACTGAGGAAATTACAGGTTCATATGGGAATATTTCACTTTTTACATTAGTATTTGTTATTCTAAGGATGATTGATAATTCTCCAAGGAGGTTTGTAGGAATAAACCGCATAATACCTGGGTTAATAAGAATAGCATCAGCCCCTCCTTCATGAGCAGCTATAATCGTCTTTTCAATGTTTTCAATACCATTAATTGGCCCCATGTATGCTCCATGATCCATAGGAACTATTACGATTTTTTTTGAGGATTTATCAAACAAACGATTTAACCTAATTTTCTTTCCAATCATTTTTCATTTACCTTCTTATTGGAATGCTTTTTTTAAAATTAAATTTAGCAATATGAAGATAATCTTTTTGTTACTAATTCTTAGAATAAAATAATTTTTTTGTGAGAATTAATATCTTTTCTGATGGAAGTTAGTGCAAGAGAGAGAGAAGGAGTAATATCTAAATTTTTTATTTCAAGATTTACTTAAACTGAAAAAGGATTAGGGATATTACAATTCTCCTTTTTTAATGTGCATCATCATTTGTATTGATGTTATATAATATTAAGAAAAAATTGGAATATTATGCTTTTAACAAAAATTTAAAAATTCGGATATGGTAAAATTTTTCTCATCTTGAAAAGGGAGTCATTTTACAGATGAAAATCCAAAATAGAGATTCCCATAATCAAAGCAATACTATATTCGATATAGTACTTCACTTTGGGATTGTGTTTACATTTAGCATAATATCGAGTGGTGTGATCTATATCTGGACTGAATCATTAATAGGGTTTCTTTTTGTAGGTATAACATCATTATTTTGGGGAATTAGCTCAATTTTTATGTCTCGTTTTAACCCCGAAACTGCAAAATACTTTATATATAACAACAAGTGGATTCATCAGGGATATTTTTACATTCTTGATGGTATTATCCTAATTTTATTAAGTGTTATACTTCTTGTTCTACAATAGTCGATTTGAATAAAATATCCCTTTTTTCATATTAATTACAAAAATTAGAGAATTTCTTATTAGTGAATTTTCATTTGTAAATATTTAATTCTAGATAAGAAATTTCAACTTTTATCAACAGAAAACATTTAATAACAAAATATAGCGTGAATTGTGTTCTTTTGCTAAAACAAAAGAACAAAGACAGTCTCGTTTTCTTCATTAAATTTTCGTAGTTCTAACCTCAAAAATGATGAAGAAAACTAAAAGTTGAAATAATACCAAAAATAAGAATATTAGAGGAGTTAACGATATGGATCTTATTCCAACAATTTTGATTTTAATAATAGCTTTTATAGTAGGCATCGAAGGTTGGTTCGGCAGTCCATTTGTATTATGGAGCCCTCTTATTAACTCTACTCTTGTAGGAATTGCCTTAGGTGATCCTGCAGCTGGAGTATATATCGGATCAATTCTTACCGTTGTCTACTTTGGAGTTGTTCAAATTGGTGCCTCTGCTCCCCCTGATCAAAGCGTAGCTGGAATGGTTGGCGCTGCTGTTTTTATCGAAGCAGGTGGAGTAGTTGGTGGAGATTTGACGGTTGGTTTAGCTGTCGCAACAGCTGCTGCAATATTGGGGACATACTTCAACATTGCTACCCAAACAATTAACACTGTTTGGGTTCATCTTGCGGATGGTGCAGCTGAAAAAGGTGCTACTGGAAGAATCCAACTATACAATGCATTAGGATTGCCTGTTTTCGGAACATTTAAAGCAGCTTCTGTAGCTGTTTGGCTAATTCTTGCTGACGATATAATAAACTTCGTGAATGGACTTCCAGCTTGGATATTCAACGGATTGTCCGCAGCTGGTGGTTTGTTGACATGTCTTGGTATTGGTATATTAATTAGCATGATGTGGCGCCGAGATTTAGTTCCATGGTTTATAATTGGATTTACATTTGCATCATATGTCTTTTGGGGAACTGCATTCAATCTTGTTGCAAGTACATTGGCTATCGCTGGTCTGATCGCAGCTTTCTATTGGGCACGAACACAACCAAGTGCTCCAGCTAAAGGAGGTTAAAAAATGGCAGACAAACCTGTTTATCCACTATTTAAATTATTCTGGAGAACCTGGCCTCTACAATGGACACTTAACTATGAACGAATGGAAGCATTAGGCTACTGTTTTGCCATGATTCCTGTTCTACAGAAATTATATAAAGGCGAAGAATTAAATGAATGGTTGAAACTGCACCTTGAGTTTTATAATACAACACCATATACTCATCCTCTCATTCTTGGGATAGATGTTGCACTTGAAGAACAAGGAGCTACAAAAGATACAGTTCGTGCAGTAAAAACTGGATTGATTGGTCCTTTAGCAGGCATTGGAGATGCAGCTTATTGGTTCACCCTAGTACCAATCTGCTTTGGAATTGGTGCAAGCATTGGTAAAGATGGAAACATCCTTGGTCCTATTATTGCTTGGGCACTCTGGATTCCACTTGCTTGGGGTTCAAAATATTGGCTTTTAATACAAGGATACAATTATGGATCAGAAATCGCTACTGCATTGCAAAGCGGCCAGATTGAACAATTCAAAACGATATTGAACGCATTTGGTTTAGGTATGGCTGGAGCTTTGACCGCAATATTTGTAAGTGTTCAAACTCCTTTGAAGCTCTATGGAGAATTCGAAGGAGAGACTGTAGTATTATTCAGCCTGCAGAGTACACTTGATTCATTTATAGGTCCAGCACTATTATCATTGGTGTTTGTCCTGTTTACATTCTGGTTATTGCGGCGTGGATGGTCTGTTCTAAAAGTCTTTGCCATTATCTGGGTTGTCGGTTTAGTTCTCGGTGTTGTGGGAATAATTGGTGGCGGTGGACTACTCGGAGAATTTGATATACCATTCATTGGAAAGCTGAACTAGTACCCCCCCTATAATCTTTTTTTGATTGTAGGGATCTCTCTCCCTTTTTTTTCTTTTATATAAATTAATAAAATTTCTTTATTATCAATTCAGATAGCAGTTTGTGAATTGAGTATGGCGATTGAGCATGATATAACAAATATTGTCTCAAAAACTCACATGTACAAAGAAATTTTTCAACAACCAAATATTATTAACCAAACTCTTCAGAATGCATCTAAATTATTCCCTGATTTCTTAAATCTTTTTGAAAAAAACGATTATAATCTCAGTATCTTTGGTAGTGGGACAAGCTATCATGCTGGAATTGCAGGATCGATAGCTTTTACCAATATAATTGGTAAATATGTCCCAATTGATCATGCTTCTGAATGGATATATCGATATCCACGAAAAGGCCATAATCTGGGTGTTGCAATAGCGATTAGCCAAAGTGGAGAAAGTGGTGATGTAATAAGAGCAGCCCAAAACGCAAAAAGTCAGGGTTTAAAATTAGTATCAGTTACAAATGTTTTAGGATCTACTCTTGATGAATTAGGGGATTTAACTTTTATAACTCCTGCTGGAGAAGAAAAAGCAATTGCTGCCACGAAATCATATACATCTGCATTAGCTCTATTGCTTGAATGGGCAATTAAATTAGGACATGAACACCACATCCAACAAGAGAGTCTTTCTGAAGAATTAAGAAATGTTTCCTATAAAATGGAAAAGATCCTAATCAATTCGGAAAAAAGTATGAAGGAACTTACAGATTACATATCTAATTATAATATTGTATACTTTTTAGGCACAGGATCAAATTTTTCAACAGCACTAGAAGGAGCAATGAAATTAAAGGAAACAGGTAACGTCTATGCTGAAGGATTTGGATTTAGAGAGTTTATGCATGGTCATCTACAACTAGTTTCAGAGGAAACTCCAATTATAATAGTTTTATCAGGAGAAGAAGACCTATCGGTTATAAAATCTGGAATAGAACGATTAGGGAACTTAAAAGGATCCCTTTTTACTATTACTCAAAGTAAAGAACAAAATATAGAAACAACTATAACCCAGAATCAAATGTCACTGGGAGAGTATGTTGACCCATTAATTTCTCCATTAACCCTAGTTCTTCCATTACAGCTCCTAGCATGTTACAATTCCAAGAAGAGAAATTTAAATCCAGATAAACCTACAAAGTTATCAAAAGTCACTTTATAATGAAAAAATAATATCAATCTATTTAATTATTGATAATATATCTAATAGGTTTTTTACCTTCACTCCCGTATATTTTGCCATTTCAGGGATTTCTCTATTCTGATAATAAATAAAATGGATCCCAGCTTTATCACTTGCCAATAAATCAGTATATGAATCTCCAATATAGACACATTCATTTGCTAATACATCAAATCGTTTTAAAGCTTTAAGAAAAAGGTCAGGTTCTGGTTTTGGTTTTTCTCCATTAGTACCAAATATATATTCAAAATAATTGAGTAATCCAAGCTGTTTAATCATTTTTTTCGAAGTTATTTCTGAACCATTTGTTACCACGCCTAATTTATAATTTCTTGTAAATAATTCCTTTACAAGCTTTTCAGCATTAGCAATTGGTTTTAATTTTGGAATCATTTCTTTTTCAAAACATGTGTCTACCATGCTAGTCAATTTGTGAACAAGTTCTGGTGATGGCGTACTCAAACCAGCAATTCCTTCAACCATTTCTCTTGTACTTTTATGAAGTAACTTATTGAATTTCTCTCTAGGAGGATTTATATTAAAATAATCAACAAAAACAGTTGTGACTGCGCCAAACCAAAGGTCTATACTATCAGTTAATACGCCATCCATATCAAATAAAACCAAGGAAATATTGGGGAACATTCTGGGGCACCAACGAGCATCTACATTTTGTATAGAAATTCTCAACATAACTCAAAATAATTTTGTTTTAAGAATGTTAATGATTGAATCTGAAAGAAATCCTTACTAATCTGGATAAACCATTCTCAAAATTCCCCTATTAAATCTAAAATTTTCGCGAAGAAATCCTTTTTAGAAGGTAATTATTGATATATCACGATTTCGATTAAGAGGAAAATACATTGAGTGATAAGAAATGGAAAGTTCCATTTATTCAACCTTTTGTTTCTGATGAAACAAAAAATAGAGTATTAGAAATACTAGAACGTGGGAAAGAAACTGGTTCCTTCACAGTCGGTGTAGAAACTCAAATATTTGAAGAAAATCTAGCAAAATTTTGTAAGGTTAAACATGCAGTTACATTACATTCAGGTACAGAAGCATTATTTGCTGCTCTTATTGCAGCTAAGATCAAACCTGGAGATGAAGTTATAACAACTTCCTTAACATTTATTGCGACAATAGAAGCTATCTGGCAGGTTAATGCAAAACCAGTTTTAGCAGATATTCACCCAGAATACTATACAATTGAACCTGATTTGGTGAAGAAAGCAATTACAAAAAATACTAAAGCAATTATTCCAGTTCATATATATGGACAAGCAGTAGATATGGATCCAATAATGGAGCTTGCAGCTGATCATAATCTTTTTGTTTTAGAAGACGCATGTCAAGCTTTAGGAGGAAGGTATAAAAAAGAAACCATTGGTAGTATTGGGGATGCTGCAGCTCTCAGTTTTCACCCTCAGAAAAATTTAACAGTCTGTGGAGATGGTGGTGCTCTTCTTACAAACCGTACAGAAATTGCTGAAATAGTCGAAATGATAAGGGATCATGGACGCTTACGAAATCAAGGTTATGATCATCGAATATTAGGTTATAATTTTCGGCTAGGAGAGATTAGAGCAGGAATTGCTAATGTTGCCTTACCTCATGTTGAAGGGTGGAATATCAGAAGAAGAGAAATCGCAAAACAATATATGGATGGAATTTCTTCTACTCACACTATTTGTCCTAAAGAAGCACCATACTCCTACCATGTATATGACTATTACGAAATTCAAACCCAGGATAGGGACGGACTTAGAGAAGAATTAACTAAAAAAGGAATTAAAACTGATATTCAGTATCCCAAAGCATGTCATCAACAAGTAGTCTGGGACTATCTAGAAAAATCTAAAATCAATCTTCCAGTTACTGAAAAACTCATCCCAAATATTCTTACACTTCCCTCATTCCCAGATCTTACAGACGAACAAGTATCTTATGTAATTGAAACAATAAATAACTACTATAAGGTTAAATAACTTATAATGATTATAAATCGTTTCGTATTAGCAAAACCAAAAGAATTTATAGTAAAGGAGTTATAACATATGTCTAAATTAAATATTGGTATGTTAGGATATGGATGGATGGCGCGAGTCCACACATTTGGATTAAAAAATATAAATGTAAATATAGATCCTAGTCAATCAATAAATCTTTTAGCTGTAAGTGGACGTACAGAATCCAAATTAAAAGCAATGGCTCAACAATATGGGTACAAGAAATATTTTTTTGATTGGAAGCAAGTTGTTCAAGATCCTGAAACGAACCTTATTGACAATGTTATGCCTCCCAATGTTCATAAAGAGCCTGCAATAATGACCGCAGAGGAAGGAAAAGCTCAGATATGTGAAAAACCGATTGCCCATACAACTCCTGATGCTGTTGAAATGGTAAAGGCTGTGGAAAAAGCGAAGAGCCCAAATATGGTGATGTTTAATTATCGTTATTTACCTGCGATTATGAGGGCAAAAAAATGGGTGGAAGAAGGTAACTTGGGTGAAATTTTTCAATGTAGATTTCTTTATACAAAACAGAGTCATTTAAATCCATTAAGACCTTTTAGCTGGAAAGATGATCCAGTGATCTCTGGTGGGGGAGCTCTTATTGATTTGGGGGTTCATGTTGCTGATTTAGTGAGATATTTAGTCGGTGATGTCATAAGAGTTGTCTCTTCCAATGATCGATGGATTCATTCGAGGCCAGAATCAAAGGGATCAATAATCCAAAAGGAAATAAGAACTGAAGATGCTGCTATTTCAATTTTAAAATTTAAGAAAGGTTATTTAGGAATCTTGGAAGCTAGTAAAACAAGTACAGGACATCCTAATACAGTGAGAATTGAAATTCATGGTTCATTAGGTGCACTAATGTGGAATAGTGAACGAACACATGAATTGTATCTGCATCACCAAGAAGATGGAGAAAACAATTGGCGAGTAGAATATTTACCTTACCCATACGATGATAGCTATGGGAGAATTGGTTTTGGACATGTAAATGCATTGGCTAGCTTTATAACTCAATTAGAGACAAAAAATCCCTCATACCCGAGTTTTAAAGATGGATTAGAAGCTTTGAAAATAATTGAAGCTTCTTATCGTTCTGCCAAAGAAGAAAGGTGGATAAATATTGACTAAAAGACAAAAAATAGACCCATTTGTAATTCAATATGATGAAAAATCAAAAATGCTGAGTTCTTATTCAGTTAAGAATGATAAAAAGTTAAGTGATATTTCAGATTTTTTTTACAATCAACAAGAGGTAAAAATGATATTAGATAGTGGAAAAGATCCCTTAGTGTATACATATCATGACAAAGTCCAACCTGAAATTCCTGGAGAATTTAGTTTTGGTATAACAATTATTTACCCTGGAACGATCGGGGAAGAGTTTTATATGACACGAGGACATTTTCACGGGAAAAATGATGGTGAATTCTATATGGGCCTTGAGGGAGAAGGGATATTAATTTTGGAAGACCAAGACACAAGAAAAGCACAAGCACTATATTTTACAAGAAATTCCCTCCCTTACATCCCTGCTGGTTATGGCCATAGGGTTGTAAATGTTGGAAAAATACCTTTAATCTTTTTAACTGTTGAAGCTGCGGCAGGATCACATGATTATGAAATCATACGGAAAGAAGGATTTGGTGTTTTAGTACTAAAGGATCCCAATTCACAAAAAGGGTATAAAATTACTCCTAATCCTTCCAGAAAGAAAACTTAAGATGGTAATTAAAATGATTGAGATCGGAACGCATGAATTTGAAATAAATCCCAAAATAGGTCAACCTATGGGAGGGTATTGGCGTTATAATAAATTCATTAAAGGAATGCATGATCCAGTTTTTGGAAATATTCTCATCATATCAAGCAATGAATTAACCTACTCTCTAGTTGTTTTAGACGAACTAATTTTAGATAGTAAATTAGTTGAAGAAATGAAGCAGGAAATAGAGAAACGAACAAAAATTCCATTTAAGAATATCACAATACATGTTAATCATACACACAGTACATCAGTGACTGTTCCAGAGCCATCTGATGATGATTACCCTTTCTTACTTCCTGAGGATTGGGATGTCCAAAAAATGCGAAGATTGACAAAAGAAAGAAGGAAGGGATTAGTTAAAATAGTTTCAGCCGCATCTGAGATTGCTTCTCAACAAATGAATCCTGTAAAGATTGGTTATATGGAAGGTCATGCAGAGGATATAGGAAGAAATCGCAATCGACCATTAGATGGACCAGTAGATAATAGTGTACCCGTACTCCGCTTTGAATCGACTATTGGAAATCCTCCAGTTATTTTAGCTAATTTTGGTACTCATCCCACAATTGCACCACCTGAAAATTGTTTAATAAGTGGAGATTTAGTAGGTTCGACAAGAAAAACTGTAAAAGATCTTTTGGGTTACCATACGAAATTTATTTATACAACAGGTGCTGCAGGAGACGTATCAACCCGTTTCACAAGAAAAAGTAGCAGTTTTGCCGAAGTAGACCGTATGGGTCATATCTTAGGTGCTGAAATTGTAAAAACCGCCGAGAGAATTACAACCTTTGAAGAAGAAATTAACTTCCACGTAAAAGCTGAAGAAATCGAATTACCTGTAAGGAAATTACCCTTATTAAATGAAGCAACACAAATATTCCAGCAGGTAAAAAAAGAATTAGAAGATGCTCAGGAAGCAAAAAAAGATCTTGGAGTAATAAAAAAGTTAACAGAAAACTTAGAAGGTGCAAGTGTTCAGAAAAGATTTGCTTCCTTAAGTAAACATGAGAAATTAGCATTTTCAAAGGAAAAATTCTTGGTTCCACTACAGGCTGTTCGTATTGGAGATGTTAAGTTGATTTTCCATCCTTTTGAGCTTTTCTCTGAAATTGCTCTAAACATTAAAGCAAAAAACCCTAAAACTATAGTAATTGGCTATTCAAATAATTGGTTAAGCTACATCCCTACGCAATATGCATTTGATGAAAATTCTTATGAAACTTATATTACTTTAACTACCCCTGGTTCTTATAAAACATTTGAAGATGCAGTTATAAAATTATTAAGAAGCTTTTAGAAATATTCACCTAAAAATAACTTTACTTCTTCATTTTGCTGATTTCATTCATTAATTCATATGATTTATCATCTGGTAACATTTTTGCAGTTAATTTAATTCCCAATTCGTTTAATTTTTCATATGTAGAAATTTGGTTGGGTAAAACCCAAATCCCTCTTCCAATCTTGTAAGCGTCTTTCTGTCCTGACATATTCCCTAAATTAACCTGGGGTAATTTAATATCGTGTTCTACAAGGCCTAAAGCATCTTCAGGGTATTTACAAATTATCATTATATTGTTATCATTCCATTCAGGTTTTTTTAGCTCATTTACAGCATTTTCAATTGTGAGTGTCTTAACCATTATTCCAGATGGGGCTCCCATTGGTACCATTGCAGCTATCATAGGGTTATTTGCAACTTCATCATTTACTACAAAGACGGTATCGGCCTTTACTCGTTTAATCCATGCCATTCCTACTTGACCATGGATTAACCTATCATCAATTCTTACATGAACGATCGCCATTACTCAGATAAACGCTCCTTTATCCATTTTTTAACATCTAGAATGCCTTTATGGCCAGAATTTAATGCTATTGTTTTTAATTCTGCTAGTTTTTTAGCTTTTCTTTGTAATGTTACTTCAAGTAGCATTGGAAGATTAATTCCTGTCACTAATTCTAGATCATCATTATTATATGCCATTTTCCCCGCAACATTAGAAGGAGTCCCTCCAAAGAGATCAAGAAGAATCAACACTCCATCTTCTTTATCACATTTTTTTATTACTTTAATAAATTCGTCTTGAAGAGTTTCAGGACTTACTCCCTCTTCTAAAACCAAGGAAAATACTAATTCTTGTTTTCCAATAATTAATTCCATTGCATTAATTAATCCTTCTGATAATGTTCCGTGAGATGCAATAATTAGACCAATCATTTCTAAACCTTCGTATTAAAATAATATTCTTCATCAATTTTTCAACTTATGGTATCCTAAATTCAATCTACCACTTTTTAAAGGTACAGATTTTGGACTAGCTTGAATAGGATGGTAAAACAATTTTGTAGAAGCGATACAATAACTTTCCATTGCAAGAATTTCAACAAAATCTGTTTGTGAACCATTTTCAACACTTGTGAGTATAGTTTCACAGAGTTCTTGCGATGATCTTCTATAACTCCCTTTACCAAGAATGCTTCCTCGGATACGGAAGGGATTGATCAAATTTTTTTTGTTATCAATTGTCCTAATTCCTTCCTGTTTCCAACCAAGGGTAATTTGATCTCCGAATCCCCATTTACTTTTTAAAAAATGCATTTTTAAAGAAATAAATGCATTTAGTAACTGATAATCTTGAATTTCGTAATTTACTTCAACAAAATTAAGAAATCGAATCATATCAATATTGTACCAGAAACTTAGAGCATATTGAGAATCAATAACAATTAATCGCCTTTTAGTAATCAATAAATGTTGGTTGCCATAGCTGACATTCTTTGGGGAGACAAGAATTATTCTACCAATATATTTGAGATTTTCATCTGCAAACAAGAGTGGAACTGCTTTTTTTGCTATAAAACCAGTTTTATATCTAAGAAAATATGATGATCCATAATTCAATAAATCATCCTTAATTGTCAGTAGTCTTCCTGTAATATCAACATCCTGTTTAACCGATAAATCAAGTGTGTAAACATCTAGTTTGGGAAATCCGTTTTCAATGATCGGAATAATTTCTTTCGCCTGACCAAGTTTAATTGTGATGGAAACCTCGTTATTATTCATTACCTATCTCCTAATAAAGAATAGAATGATTATTAAACAAATTTTTGTTATTTCTTCTGTAAATTTCATCTGAAAAAGATATTCAACTCATTTTGCTTATTCTTTCAAGAGATTAATTGTTCTCACAATGGAATTTAGTGAAATATAAAACTATTGCTTGGATATTTTAATACATTCACAATGTAAACTAGATTGGATGAATCAGGAATAAATTAAATATTCTAAATATTATATCTCCCAGTGGTTAGTATGGCGACTATGAAAC